>JANOPL010000170.1:0-20176 GCA_031421835.1 Hyphomicrobiales bacterium
GGGTAGTTCAAGGCGCGGGCGATCAAGCGGGCCGTGGTGGTCTTGCCGATGCCGCGCACACCCGTCAGCTTATAGGCTTGGGCGATGCGCCCCGTGGTAAACGCATTCGTAAGGGTGCGCACCAATGCCTCCTGACCGATCAGATCAGCAAAGGTCTTCGGGCGGTATTTGCGGGCCAGAACGCGGTAGCCTGCGGCGTTCGTGGCTTTAGCCTGTTCACTCATGTGACGTGTCTTAGCGCAAGGCAGCAGGGCTTTGCGACGGATATTTTCAATCGTTGATGAAGTGGAAGGCTGGCAGCAACCCGCTTAAATCTCGTTGGGGCTGCTACCTTCCGGTCCTGACCCGGTTGGCGAGCAAAACGCCTGCGCCAACCTTCCAAACGGGTATATGGTGGGTTTTGGATGGGAAGGCAAGTGCACAGCGGGTTGACCGGAAAACCCTCCTCCATTATCTGGACCCCATGTCGATTAAATCCATCATCACCCTGCCGGATGACAAGTTCCTGCGCCAGACCTCTGTCCACTTTAAAACGGTGGATGATGCGGCGCGGCGCTTGTTCGACGATATGCTGGAGACCATGTATGATGCGCCCGGCATTGGCCTTGCCGCTGTTCAAATCGGTGTGCTGCAGCGCGCTGTCGTCATCGACTTGTCGAAAGAAGGCGAGGAGCGGAAGCCCATGTTCTTTGCCAATCCGGAAATCATCTGGTCGTCTGAGGCGAAGGCTGATTATGAAGAGGGCTGCCTGTCAATTCCTGATTTCTATGAAATGGTGGAGCGCCCCAAGGACATCAAGGTGCGCTTCCTCGACCGGATGGGGGACCCCCATGAAATTGAAGCATCGGGGCTTTTGGCGACCTGCCTGCAACATGAAATAGACCACCTCGATGGCGTGTTGTTCATCGACTATATTTCGAAACTCAAGCGTGATCGCGTCATCAAGAAATTCCAGAAGGCCCAGAAGCTGGGGAAGCTCTGAATGCGGCTGGTGTTCATGGGCACGCCGGATTTTTCAGTGTCGGTTCTGAAAGCGCTGATTGAAGCGGGACATGAGATCGTCTGTGTCTACGCTCAGCCGCCAAGACCCGCCGGGCGCGGTATGGCGCTGCGCCCTACCCCCGTCCATGCTTATGCAGATGCGCAGGGTATCGAAGTGCGAACGCCAGCGTCGTTGAAGTCTGCTGAAGAGCAGGAACATTTTCGGGCATTGAAGGCTGAGGCTGCTGTTGTGGTGGCCTATGGTTTGTTGTTACCAAAAGCCATCCTCGACGCACCCACACACGGATGCTTCAATGTACATGCGTCGTTGCTGCCGCGCTGGCGCGGGGCCGCGCCCATTCAACGCGCCATCATGGCGGGAGATGTAGAAACTGGTGTGACGATCATGCGCATGGAAGAGGGCTTGGATACGGGTCCGATGATGTTGAAGGTTTCTTGCCCGATTGACGACACCACGACAGCGTCATCACTGCACGATGATTTGGCCATCATGGGTGCCAAGGCGATGGTTGAGGTACTGTCTCAACCGCTTCACGCAGGTCAAACACAGCCGACAGCAGGTGTGACTTATGCAAAGAAAATCGACAAGGCCGAAGCGCGGATTGATTTCAAGACACCCGCTGAGGAGGTGTTGCGGCACATTCACGGTCTCTCACCATTTCCCGGAGCATGGACAATGGTGAACGGAACCCGCATCAAAATTTTGCGCTGCATGAAATTCAACGCGACAGGTGTTTCTGGTGAATTTATCGATGACGCGTTGACGATTGCGTGTGACAAACAAGCCATTCGTTGCCTCGAACTTCAGCGCGAAGGAAAAGGGGTTATGGCTGCTGACGATTTCACACGGGGCTTTCCGATTTCTGCTGGCACGGTTGTGAGCTGATGCCGCGCTATCGCTTGCTCATCGAATATGACGGCACGAATTTGGCAGGCTGGCAGGTGCAGGACACTCTGCCGACGGTTCAGGGCGTCATCGAAAAAGCCATTGAGACTATTCACGAGGTGCATTGCCGGATTTTTGGTGCGGGCCGCACGGATGCGGGCGTTCATGCGCTCGGCCAAGTGGCCCATGTGGATTTGCCGCGGGCTTGGGACCCATTTGAATTGCGAAATGCCCTGAACGGAACGGTTCGGCCGCACCGGGTGAGCGTAATCGAAGTTGAGGAAGTGCCCGATACCTTTCATGCCCGCTTTTCAGCCACCGAGCGACGCTATCTGTACCGCATCCTCAACCGTCGTGCGCCAGCCGCCCTCGACAATGGCAAGGTGTGGCATGTGGCAGTACCTCTGGACGCCGATGCCATGCATGAGGCTGCGCAAGTGTTGGTCGGAACGCATGATTTCACAACCTTTCGCGCATCCAACTGCCAAGCTCTGTCACCCATCAAAACTCTCGATCTGCTGAGGGTCTCGCGTTACGGAGAGGAAATTGAGATTGAAGCGGCAAGCCGCAGCTTTCTGCACAATCAGGTCCGCAGCATGGTGGGCACTCTGAAATTGGTGGGTGAAGGAAAATGGTCGGCCAGAGACGTTGAGAGAGCGTTGGTCAAAAAAGATCGCACGGCCTGTGGTGTTGTGGCCCCTGCCTTTGGCCTTTATCTGGTCAGTGTCGGCTATGATCCTCGCCCCGCGGAAGTTTAAGGAATTGTTGCGGGGTTTTCGCTAAAAGGCCCCGCAGGAGTGAATGCCATGGCCAAAGAAATTCTCGTTCTCAATGGACCCAACCTCAACATGCTGGGATTGCGGCAACCTGAAATATACGGCACCGCGACCTTGGCTGACGTTGAAAGCAATTGCCGGAAACTCGCTGCAACATTGAACGTTTCATTGCGTTTTGCCCAAAGCAATTCCGAAGCAGAACTCATCGGATGGATTCAAGACGCCCGCCAAACCGCATCTGCCATTATCATCAACGCCGGAGCTTTGACGCACACTTCCATTGCCCTCTTTGATGCGCTTACCATATTTGAGGGTCCGGTGCTGGAAGTGCATATATCAAACATTCACAAACGCGAAAACTTCCGCCACCATTCCTATGTCTCCCAACGCGCTGATGGCGTGATCGTCGGATGCGGCGTTGAAGGTTACGAACTGGCGCTGCGTCGCGTGGTTTCTCTCATCGGTTAAAATCCCAAAAGGCCGTCCCTTAGGTCTCACATCTCAATTTGACATACGTCTATCAGTTCTTGACAATATACTGGCGTTTTGGTTTTCTTCCGAAATGGCACGGGCAACCATTGAAGATGTAGCGGATAAGGCTGGCGTGAGCGTGGCCACGGTTGACCGTGTACTGAACGGACGCGCCAAGGTGCGCCCGCAAAATGCCAAGCGCGTGGAAGCGGCGATTCGCTCTTTGAATTATCATCCAGACCGCTTGGCAGCACGGTTGGCCAAGGGCCGTGAATATCGCTTTTGCTTTGTGCTGCCGAAGGGCGACAATGTTTTCATGCGCGGGCTGGAACAGGAAATTTCCAGTCATGCCTTACATCTCGAGTCAGAACGCGTGAATGCAGATATTCTGTATACAGATGTTTTTGATCCACAGTCACTTGCAGATGCCTTGCATGGACTGCGAGGTTATGATGGCGTGGCGGTGGTCGCACTTGACCACCCGAAAGTGCGCGAAGCCATCGCCGGATTATCAGAGCGAGATGTCGTGGTTGTGACTTTGGTATCTGACGTGCCAGGGTCGGCGCGTGCGCATTTTGTTGGCATTGACAACTCTGCTGCTGGTCGCACCGCAGCAACACTGATGGGGCGCTATTGCGGTGAGCGCAAAGGGTCGATTGGCGTCATCGCGGGGTCGATGTCTTTGCGGGACCATGCGGAACGACATTTTGGTTTCATGCAGGTGATGCAGCAGGAATACCGGGGACTGAAAGTCTTGCCTGTCTGCGAGGGCCGGGACAATGCAAACCGCAATGAGCAAATGGTTGCGACGATGCTTGAGGCCACGCCTGATCTCATCGGCATTTACAATATTGGATCGGGACCGGAAGGTATTCTTGCCGCCCTTCGAAACAAGGATTTCAGCGTGACGTTTATCACGCACGAATTGAATACCTTTACGCGCAAGGGTTTGATTGAGGGAAGTATCGCAGTTGTGATTGCGCAAGACCCCGGACACGAAATTCGTTCGGCCATGCGGGTGTTGATGGCGCGGTGTGATCGCGCTCCCATCCTTGCTGCCATGGAGCGGATTGCAATCGATATATATGTGCGGGACAATTTGCCGTGAGAGGAAATTAAAATGTATCTCGGTCTTGATTTTGGAACCTCTTCAGTGAAAGGCGTTTTGGTTGACGCGAAGCAGAAGATCATCGCCACGGCCTCCTCGCCCTTGAAGGTGCAGCGCCCTCACCCCGGCTGGAGTGAGCAGAATGGTGACGATTGGTGGAAAGCTGCTGGCAAAGTGGTGGCGCAACTCAGATCCGTCAAGCCCAAAGCAGTTGCTGCGGTGGAAGGCATTGGCATGTCGGGCCAGCAACATGGTGCAACGCTGATTGACAAAGACGGCAAACCACTGCGCCCTTGCATTCTGTGGAATGATGCGCGGTCGTTCAAGGAATGCGGAGAAATCATGGACGCAACGCCCGGCGTGGTGGAGCATGCGGGTAATATTGTGCTGGCAGGTTACACAGCACCTAAACTGGTGTGGGTGAAAAAACATGAGCCCAAGATTTTTGACAAAGTGGCGAAAGTATTGCTGCCGAAAGACTATATCCGCCTGCGCATGACGGGGGATTATGCTTCGGATATGTCTGACTCTTCGGGCACGTATTGGCTCGACATCAAAAATCGTCAGTGGTCGGAGCTTTTGTTGAAAGCTTCGGGCATGCGCCGCGACCAGATGCCGGACTTGTTTGAAGGTACAGACGCCACCGGGCGCTTGTCGGCTTCTGTGGCACGAGCGTGGGGTATGCCGAAGCGGCCCGTGGTGGCGGGTGGTGGTGGTGACAACGCTGCATCGGCTTGCGGTATTGGTGCTGTAACAGATGGCGCGGGCTTTCTGTCCATCGGCACATCGGGGGTCATCTTCGTGTCAAACGACACGTTCAGCCCCAATGCCTCAAAGATGGTGCATGCCTTTTGCCATGCGACGCCCAATACATGGCACCAAATGAGTGTGATTTTATCAGCCACGGCCAGTCTCGAATGGTTGTCCGGCATTCTACAAACGCCAGCGCCGCAGCTGACCAAAGCCTTAGGCACCAAGTTGAAAGCCCCCTCTTCAGCATTGCTGTTGCCTTATCTCTCGGGCGAACGCTCCCCGGTGGGAGATGCCCAGGTGCGGGGCGTGATGATGGGAATAGCACATGAAACCGATCGCAACACATTGACCCATGCTGTGCTGGATGGGTTAGCCTTTGCTTTCCGCGACAACCTTGATGCGCTGCGCGAAGATGGGGCCAAGATCAACCGCTTGATGGCAGTTGGCGGCGGCACAAAGTCTGAGCTGTGGCTCAAGATTATTTCAACAGCCCTGAATGTGCCGATTGATTTACCGGCGGCAGGCGACGTGGGTGGCGCCTTTGGTGCGGCACGCATGGGGCTGGTTGCGGCCACGGGTTCTGACTTCCGCAAGGTTTTCAGCAAACCCAAGATTGCCAAGACCATTACCCCTGACAAGGCGGCCCTTGCTGCATATGAAGATCAGTTCCAACGCTACAAACAGATTTACCCCGCGATCAAGGAGATTTAGGTCCATGACATTTTTCACAACAAAAAAGCCTGCGAAGTTTGAAGGACCGAAATCCAAGAACGAATTTTCGTTTCGCTATTATGACGCGAAGAAAAAGGTGATGGGCAAAACCATGGCTGAGCAGTTGCGCTTTGCCATGTGCTGGTGGCACACGACGTGCTGGCCTGGCTCGGACCCGTTCGGTGGCGATTCACTGATGCGCCCTTGGCACCATTCGAATGATGAAATGGGGGCAGCCCGCACCAAGGCGGATGTGATGTTCGATGCCATGAACCTCACACAGATTGATTACTTCGCATTCCATGACCGTGACATCGCTCCTGAAGGCGCGACGCTCAAAGAGTCGAATGCCAATGTGACGGCGATGGCCAATTACATCGAGAAAAAAATGGCCAAGTCGAAAAAGAAATTGTTGTGGGGCACGGCCAATGTGTTTTCAAACCGCCGCTTTATGGCAGGTGCTGCGACCAACCCAGACCCCGATGTGTTCGCCTATGCAGGTGCACAAATCAAACACGCCATGGATGTGACCAAGGGCTTGGGCGGTGCAAACTACATCATGTGGGGCGGGCGTGAAGGCTATGAGACCCTTCTTAACACCAAGATCGGCCACGAGCTGGAAGCAGCCAAACGCATGCTGGCGCTGGTGATTGAGTATAAACACAAGATTGGTTTCAAGGGCCCGATCATGATCGAGCCGAAGCCACAGGAACCGACGAAACATCAGTATGATTATGATGTGGCGACTGTGTATTCACTCATTGCGTCACTAGGCGCGCAGAAGGATGTGAAGGTCAACATCGAACAGAACCATGCCATTTTGGCGGGTCATACCTTCGAGCATGAAATTGCCTTGGCGTCAGCCCTTGGTATTTTTGGCTCCATCGACATCAATCGTGGTGATTATCAATCGGGTTGGGACACCGACCAGTTCATCGTCAATGTGCCGGAAATCACGCTGGCAATGCTGGAAATCCTGAAAGCGGGTGGCTTTACCACCGGTGGCATGAATTTCGATGCCAAGATTCGTCGCCAGTCACTTGACGCCGATGACATTCTGCATGCCCATGTCGGATCCATGGACGCAACAGCCAAGGCCCTGCTCAACGCTGCTGCCATCCTCGAAGAGGGCAAACTGGGCAGCATGATCGATGAACGCTATGCTGGCTGGTCAACACCCAAAAACAAAGTCATGTTGGCGGGCAAAGAAAGCTTGGATCAGATTGCGGCGCGTGTTGAAAAGACCAACATCAATCCGCAGCCAAAATCGGGACGTCAGGAACGCCTCGAAAATCTCATCAACAGTTATTGCTAATTCTGGGAGGACATCAATATGGCAACAGACATCAAGGGACCGGGCATTTTTCTGGCACAATTTGCTGGGGATGCGGCACCCTACAATTCATTCGACTCCATCACCAAGTGGGCGGGTTCCATCGGTTATAAAGGTGTGCAAGTTCCAACCTGGGACGGCAGGCTTTTCGATTTGCAAAAGGCTGCCACGTCGAAAACCTATTGCGACGAGTTGAAAGGCATCGCCAAGACGAACGGTGTCGAGATCACCGAACTTTCAACCCATTTGCAAGGTCACCTTGTTGCAATTCATCCGGCTTATGACGAGGCCGTTGATGGCTTTGGACCTGCATCAACGCAGGGCAACCCGAAGGCGCGCCAGGAATGGGCGTGTGAGCAGATCAAACTCGCGGCCAAGGCGTCCAGCAACTTGGGCATCACCCGGCAAGTGTCATTCACGGGGGCACTCGCTTGGCCCTTCATTTACCCATGGCCGCCTCGGGCACCTGGCTTGGTTGAAGAGGGCTTCAAGGAACTGGGCAAGCGCTGGAAGCCATTATTGGACGTATTGGATGGCGAAGGTGTGAAAATCGGGTTTGAATTGCACCCCGGCGAAGACACATTTGATGGCGTGACATTTGAAATGTTCCTGGAAGCTACGGGCAATCACAAGGCTTGCGGCATCAACTATGATCCCTCGCATTTCCTGTTGCAGCAGTTGGACTATGTTGAGTTCATTCACATTTATCACGAGCGGATTTTTGCCTATCATGTGAAGGATGCGGAGTTTAACCCAACGGGTAAACAGGGCGTCTATTCAGGCTTCCAGAATTGGACCAACCGTGCGGGACGCTTCCGTTCGCTGGGCGATGGCCAGGTTGATTTCTCGGCGATTTTCTCGGCGCTTGCACAACACAATTATGACTCATGGGCCGTGTTGGAATGGGAGTGCTGCCTGAAAGACGCCGAACAAGGTGCGCGTGAGGGTGCGCCCTTCATTGAAAGCCACATCATCAAGACAACAGCAAAAGCATTCGATGATTTTGCGGCGGGTTCAACCGACACCGGCAAAGCACGCCGGATGTTGGGTTTGAAATAAGGAGGCGAAAATGGTTTCAGGACGTACAGAAAAGCGCTCGGGCCGCATACGGTTGGGCATGGTGGGGGGTGGGCAAGGGGCTTTTATTGGTGCTGTGCATCGTATCGCCGCGCGCATCGATGATCACTATGAATTGGTGGCAGGCGCATTATCGGCTGACGCTCAAAAAGCCGCTGCATCAGCTGCTGATCTTGGTTTAGACCCGTCGCGCTCATATGGCTCGTTTGAGGAGATGGCAAAGGCCGAGTCGCAACGTCCTGATGGCATTGAAGCGGTTGCCATCGTCACGCCCAATCATGTGCATGTCCCAGCGGCCAAGGCTTTCATCAATGCGGGCATTCATGTGATTTGTGACAAACCATTGGCTTTGAATTTGAAAGAAGCAAAAGCGCTCGAAACGCTTCTCTCGAAAAAGAAGAACATCATTTTTGCCGTCACGCATAACTATTCGGGTTACCCGATGATCCGGCAGGCCAAGGAGATGGTCGCAAATGGTGAGCTTGGTGAGATTCGTTTGGTGCAGGGCGAATACCCGCAAGATTGGCTGACTACGGCACTTGAAAAGACCGGACAGAAGCAGGCGGCTTGGCGCACCGACCCCAAGCGCTCGGGCGCTGGGGGCTGCGTGGGTGATATTGGCACGCATACCTATCAATTGATGTGTGATGTTTCGGGCTTGAGCTTGGCTGAAATTTCCTGCGACCTCACCTCTTTTGTGAAGGGTCGCGTGCTGGATGACAACGTCAACGCCATGCTGCGCTTCAAAGGGGGTGCCAGAGGCATGTTGTGGGCGTCGCAAGTGGCACCGGGTAATGAGAACGGATTGAAACTTCGCGTCTATGGCACCAAAGGTGGATTGGAATGGACGCAAGCTGATCCAAACTATCTCTGGTACACGCCATTTGGTGAGCCGAAGCGGTTGATCACCCGTGGGGGCGCAGGTTCAGGTGCTGCGGCGGGTCGCATGACGCGCGTTCCACCTGGCCACCCAGAAGGTTATCTCGAAGGCTTTGCCAATGTGTATTCCGAAGTGGCAAAGGCAATCATCGCGGCGCGTTCGAGCAAAAAGCCGGACAAGCAAGTTGCATACCCCGGCATCAAAGATGGCGTTGACGGAATGGCCTTTATTGAGGCCTGTGTGAAGTCGTCCAAGGCCAACGCCAAGTGGGTGAAGGTTTAACCCAGGAGGCTCGCAATATCGGCGCGTAACTCCGCCATCCCTAAGTCTTTATCAGCCGATGTGGCGTGAAGGCCGGGGAAGGCAGCGGCGCGGGTTTTAATGATCTTGTTGGTTTCGTCGATGACGGCCTCAAGTTCGGCAGGTTTGATCTTGTCGGTTTTGGTCAATACCAATTGATAGGCCACAGCCGCCTCATCCAGCATGTCGAACATTTCGAGGTCCTCGGGTTTCACACCGTGGCGGGAATCAATCAGCACGAAAGCGCGAGTTAAACCGGGGCGTCCGCGCAGATAGCCCTTCAGCACGTCCTGCCACGCCTTCACCTCGGTCTTTGGCGCTTTGGCGTAACCATAACCTGGCATGTCGACCAGCGTTATGCGCTCAGCCACATCGAAGAAGTTCAATTCGCGGGTGCGGCCAGGAGTGTTTGAGGCGCGGGCCAATCCTTTGACGCCTGTGAGCGCATTGATGAGGGAAGACTTCCCCACATTTGAGCGACCGGCGAAAGCAATTTCAACGCCGCGCACCGGCGGCAGTTGTTCGAGCTTTGCAACCCCCATACGAAAAGCTGATGGGGCGGAGAACAATCTCCGCCCCTCACGCAATTGGTCTTCGTTGTAAGTCTTGACCGTCACGTCGAGGGTTTCTTTTTCAAGAATGGAATGCTGTCCTTGATGTTTCCGAACAGATCAATCTCGGTGCCATTCCGCTTCATGATGAAGCTCTGTTGGAGAATGGAGAGCAAATTGCTCCAGGTCCAATAGATCACCAAACCTGCGGGCATGGAGGCCAGCATGAACGTGAACAACAGCGGCATCCAGTTGAACATGGAGGCTTGGATGGGATCTGCCGGTGCAGGGTTCAATCGCATTTGCACCCACATGGTCATACCCATCATGATCGGCCACAGACCCAGCATCAGGAAGTGTGGCGGTGACCAGGGAATGAGTCCGAACAAGTTGAACACGCTTGTTGGATCTGGTGCCGACAAATCATGCACCCAGCCAAAGAACGGCGCATGGCGCAATTCGATTGAGGTAAGAATGACTTTGTAGATAGCAAAGAAAATCGGGATTTGCACAAAAATGGGCAAGCAACCGGAAAGCGGGGAGACTTTCTCTTTCTTGTACATTTCCATGATTTCTTGCTGCTGCTTTACCTTGTCGTCGGGATGAGCCGCTTTGATGCGTTCCATTTCCGGCTGCAGCTTTTTCATTTTGCTCATGGAAGCGTAAGACTTGTTGGCCAGGGGGAACACAGCCAATTTCACAATCACAGTGACCAACAAAATGGCCAGACCGAAATTGCCGAGAAGACCTTTGGCCCACGACATCAACATGAACATGGGCTGTGTGAGGAAATAGAACCAGCCCCAGTCAATCATGTACCTGAAATTCTGGAGGTTCAGTTTCTTGTCAACGGCATCGATGTTGGCGACGATTTTGGCGCCGGCAAAGACGTGATCTTCGTAGAGACCCACAGCACCAGGTGCAATAACCACGGGCTCAGTTGCAACATAATCGGTCTGATAAACATCGCGGTTGGATTGAATCAAGTGTTGATAGGTGGTTTTGATGGGCCGGGCCTGTTCAGGAATGAGCGAGGTGCCCCAGTATTTATCCGTAAACCCCAACCATCCGCCTTTTGTTGGTGTCTCAATTTTGAGCTTGTCGTCCGCCATGTCTTTGTAATGGCGCTCAATCAGCTTGCCATCCTGCATGCCCAACATGCCTTCGAAAAAGCTGAAGTAGCCCTCAACCTTTGGCGTGCCCTGGCGTTGAACGCGCGCATAGGGAAGAAGGACCAGAGGAGCAGCGGTTTTATTGTCAACGGACTGACGCACTGTGAACAGGTAGTCTTCAGATATTGAAATTTCACGACGGAACGTAACACCTGCTCCATTGTCCCACAGCAACACCAATGGGGTGGTTTCATTCAGCACGACACCGTCGGGTGCCGTCCATTGGGTTTTGGAGTCAGGCACTTTTACGGTTTGGCCGGCAGCAGGCACAAAGCCCTGATCTGAAAAATAGGCGTTGGCAGTATTGGCGGGCGACAGAAGTGTGATGGTTGCACTTGCCGGATCGGCTTTCTCGCGATAATTCTTCAAATGCAGATCATCAAGCTGTGCACCAATCAGGTTGATGGAACCCGAAAGCTCTGGGGTATCAATTTTCACGCGGGGAGTGGCCGCAAGCGTTGCCGCAAGATCAGCGATCGCTCCTGCCGTGGCCGAGCCTGGCACCTGCGCTGTTTGTCCGGGTACTGGTTGTATTGTTGTCGTCGGCTGCTGCACAGGTGCTGGAAACAGGCTTGGCATGCCCAGATACTGCGCACCAAAAATAATCACCATGGACAACAACATCGCCAGCAGAAAGTTTTTGCTGTCCGGGCCTTTGTTGGGTGCGCCGAAGGGCGATTGATTCATCACGATGGTTTATCCCTGTTGCGTGCCGAACCGAACCCGGCATGAAGTTTATTGACTGCGGATATAATGTCTTTGCGCAGGTCTTCAAAGGCCCGCTTTTCAGCTGCCATGCGCCCGATGAGCACATAGTCATATTGAGTTTGCGCCAGTTGCGGCAACGTTAACCGTGCCGCCTCCTTGATGCGACGACGGATGCGGTTGCGCATCACGGCGTTGCCCAGTTTCTTGGTGCAGGTAAAACCAACCCGGGCGGGCCCGTCATCGCTGCGCTTGCGGCCCTGAATGACGATGCCCGGCGTTGAAACAGCAGGGGCTTTCGCTGCTGCGAGAAAATCCCGCCGCTGCAAAAGCCTGATCATTTCAAGTTGATTTGATTTAGGCGCTCAGGCGCTTGCGACCAGCAGCCCGGCGACGACGGATGACATTGCGACCACCAACAGTGGCCATGCGAGAGCGAAAGCCATGGCGGCGCTTGCGGACAAGCTTTGATGGTTGATAAGTGCGCTTCACGTTCGAACTCCGTAATTCTTCTGGTATCTTCGTTGCAAGTTATTGATAACGTTTTGATTTGTTATCTGGCCAGACAGCCGTCCAAACCAAACCTGCATCCCGAAGACTGGATATGGCCTCAAGGTTGGGCGGCTTATGGCCAATAGATCAAGGAATGTCAACAAAGCCCAAGCAGATCACACCGGTTGCACAATTTATCACGCCGTGAACACGCCCGCCAAATTCAATTCACGAGACGGTGAGAAAGACCACTGCCACGGTTTTTATTCACCACTTACGGGTTATAGATGCAAAATGAGACATGCGAACACCATGACAACAGGACCCCTCTCGATGGCAGACCCTCAAACTTCACGCCGCTGGAAGCGATTTATAGCGCCATTGTGTGCCGTGGCGCTGTTGGGGGCGGGCTATGCTTTCGGCCTGCACAATTATTTCACGTTGCAGTCGATCGCCGAGAATCGCGCTGCATTGGCTGATTACACTGACAGTCACCGGGTAATGTCTGTCGTCGCTTTTGTTGCAGTCTATACAGCAGCTGTTGCGGTTTCATTTCCCGGCGCGTCAATCCTCACCATTTTGGCAGGCTTGTTGTTTGGGTGGGCCGTGGGCGGAGCTGCAGCTATTTTTTCTGCTACCTTGGGTGCAGCCATTGTTTTCCAGATTGCAAAATCTTCCTTTGGCGATGTGTTGACAAGGAAGGCTGGCCCGTTTCTCAGTCGCATCAGTGCGGGCTTTGCTGATGACGCTTTCAATTATCTTCTGTTTCTAAGGCTGGTACCGGCATTTCCTTTCTGGTTGGTCAACATTGCTGCGGCGCTGGCCAATGTGAAACTGCGGACCTTCACAATTACGACTTTCCTCGGCATCATACCCGGCACATTTGCGTTCGCATTTGTAGGTGCAGGACTTGACAGTGTGATTACCGCACAACAAGCAACGCACACGCAGTGTGTTGCAGCGAAAAGTGCTGGCGAATGTCCGTTCGGGCTGTCTGTGTCGTCGCTGGTTACAACAGAATTGTTGTTGGCCTTTGCAGCTTTGGGTGTGGTTGCGTTGATCCCTGTCATCATCAAGAAATGGAAGGCCCGCCAACATGTATGATCTTGCTATCATTGGTGCAGGTTCCGCAGGCCTTTCCGTTGCGGCAGCTGCAGCCCAGTTTGGCCAGAAAGTTGTTCTGTTTGAAAAAGGCGAGATGGGCGGCGATTGTTTGAATACGGGTTGCGTTCCGTCTAAAGCCCTGTTGGCTGCGGCCAAAGCGGCGCAAGCCCAGCGCACCTCTGCTGCATTTGGAGTGGCCGCGCATGAGCCAGAGGTCGATTTTGCAAAAGTCATGGCGCATGTTGAACGTGTGATTTCAGTCATAGCACCTCACGACAGCCAGGAACGTTTCGAGGGCCTGGGTGTCACGGTGGTGCGATCCTCGGTTCGGTTTAATGGACCAAGCTCATTGGAGGCTGAAGGCAAAGTTTACGCCGCGCGTCGCATTGTCATCGCTACAGGATCACGGGCTGGTGTGCCACCGATACCCGGTATTGAGAATGTTCCCTACTTTACCAACGAAACCATTTTCAAGAACCGCGCGTTGCCAAAACATTTGATCGTTATCGGTGGAGGGCCCATCGGCATGGAGATGGCTTTGGCCCATCGCCGCTTGGGTGCTGAAGTCACAGTGCTCGAAACTTTTCAACCCTTAAGCAAGGACGATCCTGAACTGGCTGCTGTGGTGCTGGAGTCCCTGAAAGCCGAGGGCATTGCAATTCGCGGCGGCATTAAAATTGAGCGGATCGAAAAAACCAAGTCCGGTTTGCGGGTCGTCGCAGCAAACGACGAAATCATTGACGGTTCCCATGTCTTGGTGGCTGCGGGTCGCGCTGCGAATATCGAGGGATTGCAGCTTGAGGCCGCAGGCGTGGACTACACCAAACGCGGCATCACTGTGGACCATGGTTTGCGCAGTATTTCAAACCGAAGTGTGTATGCAGCAGGTGATGTGGCAGGTGGGCTGCAGTTTACCCATGTGGCGGGTTACCATGCGGGGCTTATCATTCGGAACGCATTGTTTCGGCTGCCCGTCAAAAACCGGACCGACATCATCCCGTGGGTCACCTATACAGACCCGGAACTGGCCAACGTCGGACTAACCGAAAAAGACGCCCGCATTTTGCATGGTGACAGCACTCGCGTGTTACGGTGGTCATTCAATGAAAATGATCGGGCAATTGCCGAAGGCAAATCCAAGGGCATGGTGAAAGTGATTGCCGCAAAAAACGGACGCATTCTGGGCGTTGGCATTGTGGGTCCCAATGCAGGCGACTTGATTGCCATGTGGACGCTTGCTGTCACGCAAAAAATGAAGGTTTCAGCTATCGCCAATATGGTATTGCCATATCCAACCTTTGGCGAAGCTGGTAAAAGAGCAGCAGTTACCTACTATGCCGGGCTGGCGGCAAAACCTTTGACCCGCAAGCTGATTGGATTTTTGAAGGCATTCGGCTAAACGCACAGACATGAACGAGTCATCGCAGAAAAACGGTTTCTTCAGTGGTCTTTCAACAAAAGTTCTCGCCCTGACAATCGTGTTTGTGTTGCTGGGTGAAGTTCTGATTTTTTTGCCATCGATTGCAAACTTCCGGATTCAGTGGATGAAGGCCCGCATTGCCCAGGCTGAAATTGCAGCATTGGCAGCAGAGGCCTCGCCCGATGCCGTGTTGAACGAAGCGCTGCGTACTGAAATTTTGAAAGGCGCCGGCGTGGCTGCGGTCTCACTCAAGCGTGGCGACAAGCGGCAACTGATATTACGCAATTCCGAAACCATAAGCGTTGAGCAGAATTTTGATCTCCGCTCCGGGATGTATTGGCCCACGCTGTTTGAAGCACTGAATGCACTGGTGCGCACCGAGGACAGGGTTGTCAACGTGATTGATAAACCCCCCAATATGTCGGGGGAATGGATTGAAGTCACTTTGCATGAAGCGCCACTCAATGCGGCCATGCGCGCCTATGGCTTTAATATTTTATTGTTGTCGATTGCATTGTCTCTGATTGTTGCAGCGATGATTTATGCGGCCCTGAGCCGTTTGCTGGTGCGGCCCATGCAAAAACTGTCGGCCAATATGACTGCCTTTGGTGATTACCCCGAAGATGTGAACCGGCTCATCAATCCATCCCAGCGCAATGACGAAATCGGCACGGCCGAACGCGAATTGCGCGATATGCAAACGCAGCTGCAAGGTTTGCTGCAGCAGAAAAACCATCTCGCGGCATTGGGCCTTGCGGTCAGCAAGGTGAGCCATGATTTGCGCAACATGTTGACCACGGCACAGGTTGTGTCTGATAGTTTGGCAACGGTAAAAGACCCACAGGTGCAGCGCTTTGCACCGCGGTTGATCACGTCGCTAGATCGCGCCATTAATTTTCTCAATCAAACCCTGCAATATGGGCAGGCGCGCGAATTCCCCCCCCAACGCAGCACCGTCAATCTCCACGATCTGGCCGAGGATGTGTTGGCGGGTCTTGACCACATGACGCATGGCCGCGTGGAATTGCAAAACGCGGTTGCCAGAAATACATGCGTTGATGCCGACAAGGAACACCTGCATCGTATTCTCACCAATCTCGTGCGCAATGCATTGCAGGCTTTGGAGAGCGAACAGGTACAGCACAGGCCTGACTTGAAGGTCAGCGTCAGCGTGATGCGAAATGGGGCGTCGACCGCCATTGAAATTGCTGACACTGGTCCGGGCATACCGCAATCCGTGCGGGGAAAATTGTTTGAGGCCTTTCAGTCTGCCGCAAGACCAGGGGGCACGGGTCTGGGGCTGGCGATTTCGCAAGAATTGGCTGTGGCCCACGGTGGTCACATCAAAGTTAAGCACAGCGGCCCGCAAGGAACCTGTTTTGTCGTTACAATTCCCGACGGAACTGCCGAAATTCCGAGCCGTAACTGATCTTACGGCAAGTTTAATAAGAACTTGCGGAAGAGCCTTGCCATCAGCCTCATCGCGTACTAAGGAGGCGCAGTTCGCTGCCGAAGGTGGTTGAAACACAGGCGCCCGTAGCTCAGCTGGATCAGAGCACTAGACTACGAATCTAGGGGTCAGAGGTTCGAATCCTTTCGGGCGCGCCATTCTTCTAATTGATATTGTTGGTTTTTATTTTGGGTGCTTTGCAGGCCCGCTGTTTAACGCACCGCCGTGTAAGCACTATGTAAGCAAATTGCAGTGCAGGACTTGGTGTAGCGGCGAAGTGTTTGCCTACTGTCGAGTTGGCCGGAGACGATCAAGTTTTTGATGCCAGCTTTTTCAAATTAGATTTGATGTTGCCGTTGTGCGATTGTCCAAATGAGAACTGCACACATGAAAAGGACAGAATCCGTGCTCTCCAAAATCCAGCATTTCGGGCGAACCCATCACCACGTTGACGCGTAAAGCAGCATTCACCAGAACTTCGGTCAATGCGAGGGGAACTTCACCCGATCTCCCGCCTTCCCGGTCGTGAGAGCCGCTGAATTGTGGTAAATTGGAACAAGAAGCGACCACTCGTCAGATACCCATTATGGTCCCCAACTCACTTAAAAATATGACTGTTTTTGATCTACCAAAATCGACTTCCCGATATTCCTTTAAAGGGGCCCGCGAGCTTTGAGGTAATCCATCCGCCATAAAATCCTCCAGGCTGCGGTGTTACCTTTTCTCCCTCAACATAGCAGCCGTCAAAGGGTGCCGCATAAAATGCGATGTGGTCCCGCAATACAGTAAAGGGTGAAGTTGGCTGCTGATAAGTCCAAGCGATGTTGTGCAAAAACTCGCCCTTGATCACAACGTCAAAATAGGTGGCATTGCCCTTCCACTCACAGAACGAACTGTTGGCCGATGAAGACAAAACCTCCAACAGCACATCAGCACGTGGGAAATAATAACTCGGCGGATGGCTGGTTTCCAAGGTGCGTACACCGCGACGGGTTTCAGCAATCGTCACGCCGCGATGTACGATTTTTAAATGCATTGATGTTTGCTCGGCAATGGCTGGGCGCGGAAAGTGCCAAACACTTTCTTGCCCCGCAAGTACCGGATCAGGTTTGGAATGTATCAAATCTGTTTCCTTTCAATCTAATTCACCAAGTGCTGAAGTTTGGTTCGATCACGCAGTTTTAAACTTGCCTCAGTTTTCTCCGCATTATGCTAGCTTGGTTCAACTGAACAAGGAGAGGCGGGTTTTCAACAATCTGTTCAGCCACCGCAATGACCGCTCGCAATTGATCATCCGTCATATGGCGAGATGCTGGCCTCTTCACAACTTTATGCCATGGCACACCAAAGCTTGTGTCGAGACAGACCCGCATGAAGCAATGATTTTGCGAGATTGGCCAGCCATGCGCCTTGGCTATGCTTGGCAGTATCTCATTCATGAGAACGCGCCAACGCTCCAGCAGCAGACTGCGAGCGGCCGGCGTTTTGAGCTGCAAATCCAACTGCAAGTTCGTATCCGGCCTCATAAGTTTGAAAAGCCTTGCAGTGTTGACGCAGCGAACGCATGCGCGACTGTGACATCTGGCTCTGTCTGGTTGTCAAGTTTAGGTGGTTGCATGTCAGAGAATCCAAATCGCGATCATATAACAAGGCTCTTTGCGCTGGTTAAAGGGGCCTTATCGCCGCCGCCCGGACGGTCTCGTATAATATCGGCTTTGGCCATGGGCACTCTTTGCCATACAATATTTGCAGCTGCTGTTTTGGCGATGATTGGGGCGATGTTCTTCGGATTGAGCCTTGGGCTTGGGCGGGTGCCGTGGCCTTGGGCCGTTTTTGCAAATGCTGCCTTACTTGCTCAATTTCCGCTTGGTCATTAATTGTTGCTCACAGCACGTGGACGCCGATTGGTGGTCAAACTGATACCGGGTGGTTTCGGTGGCACCTTATCCACCACGACCTATGCAATCATTGCTTCGCTTCAATTGTTCGTCCTTTTTGTATTGTGGACTCCGTCAGGCATTGTCCTATGGCGTGCAGAAGGTTGGGTCTTCTGGGTGATGTGCACAGCATACGCTTCAACGTGGCTGCTGCTGGCAAAAGCAAGTTTTGATGCAGGCCTGGAAGTGCAATCAGGAGGATTGGGCTGGCTCTCCCTGTTGCAAAATCTGAAGCCGGTGTTTCCCGACATGCCAGACAGTGGTTTGTTTCGCCTCATTCGCCAGCCGATTTATGTGGCTTTTGCGCTGACTCTCTGGACTGTGCCTGTTTGGACGCCGGACCAACTCGTCTTAGCCGTGACTTACTCAAGCTATTGCTTCCTCGCACCCAAACTGAAAGAGCGACGGTTCACCACATTTTATGGAAAGCGGTTTTTAGCTTATCAGTCTCGCGTACCTTACGCTTGGCCGCGATTCAAAAACGCGAAAGACAAGAAATGATAATCATCGCCCTCTTTCTGTGATGATCCCGGCCCGCGTCGCAGCGATGGCGCTCGGGCTAGTTGGTAATCTTAGTGCAGGACTGATGGCAGCGACGGTTCAACTTTTAGCAACCCTAACGGTGATGGTGCGGTTGGCTAAATAAGAGTTCTCGGGTATCATTTTTGGTATCGCAATCTGATGTTTCATCGCCATCGTAATCATCACATTGCCTAATCTTGATGGCCTCATTCAGCAAGAGTTTGAAATCCCACAGTGTTACTCAGCCTCCAGCACATAGAAAAATCCTATCAGACAGCCGAAGGACCCTTGAAGGTTCTGCGTGGAATCAGTTTCAATCTTGAGTCGGGCCACAGTCTTGCTCTGATGGGCGAGTCGGGCTGTGGCAAAAGCACATTGCTGCATCTGGTGGCGGGGCTGGACCAGCCGGACAAAGGTCACATCAATCTGGCGAATGTTGATCTCACAAACTTGAATGATGCGGCGCGTGCACAATTAAGGCGGGGCACTGTTGGTTTGGTGTTTCAACAATTCAATCTCATTCCATCTCTCAACGTTGCCGCCAATCTGGACTTTCACTCAAAGCTTTCGGGGCGTTATGACGCAGAATGGACCAAAACAATCATCGCGCAATTGGGTTTGGGAGATCTTCTTGCGCGCTACCCTGAACAGCTTTCCGGTGGCCAGCAACAACGTGTGGCCATAGGCCGAACATTGGCTGCCAAACCGCAGCTGGTTTTGGCTGATGAACCCACCGGCAATTTGGATGAAGCCACAGGCGATGTTGTGCTTGATCTGATGTTATCCATGGTCAGGCAATCAGGCTCGGCCCTCATCATGGCCACCCATTCGTCGCGGCTTGCGAGCAGGCTTGATGGCCAACTCAAACTGCATGCGGGGCTCATTAGCCTATGATTATGACTGCATTCGGGGCCCTGTTGTCGCACTGGATGCGAAAACCCGGACAGCTGGTGACCTTGGTCGTCGGGCTTTCACTGGCCACAGCCCTCTGGTCTGGTGTGAAGGCCATCAATGCCGAAGCCACCGCAAGCTATGATCAAGCTGCTGCAACGCTTGGCCAGGATCAATTGACGCAAGTGGTGCGGGCCGATGCTGAGCTTATGGACCAGCAGATCTATATTGATTTGCGACGTGCGGGGTGGTTGGTGTCTCCTGTGCTCGAGGGCGAGTTGAGATTTGGCACCGTGAGGCTGCGCTTGCTGGGCATTGACCCGCTCACCATGCCGCCACAAGCGCAGAGTCTTGATTTGGCAGACGGTGGGGACCTCCTCACATTCATCACGTCTCCAGGCCTCGCCTATGTCGCGCCAGAAACGGCAGCACGCCTTGTGGATCAGCAAACCCTGCCACTCAAAAGCTTAACGGGCATTCCACCCGGCACCATGATCACCGACATTGGACACGCACAAACCTTGCTCAAAGCCGGGGGAAAGATTTCGCGGCTTCTGGTTTGGAAAACGCAAGTTCAAAATCTTGTGCCTTTGAAAACGATTGCGCCCGATTTGGTTTTGCGTGAACCAAGTCAG
>JANOPL010000171.1:0-3292 GCA_031421835.1 Hyphomicrobiales bacterium
GTGGGCATCTGCCGCCCATATAGGTGTAGTCATGAAAGTTCGCAATTCCCTCAAGGGCCTGATGAAGCGCCACCGCGACAACAAGTTGATCCGTCGCAAGGGTCGCGTTTACATCATCAACAAGACCAACCCACGCTTCAAGGCGCGTCAGGGCTAAGCTCCCGGTTTTTTAGTACACGGTATTTTGACCGCGCTGAACATCCTTCAGCGCGGTTGTTGTTTTTGTTTGTTGCGAAATGTGCCATAGTTCCCGTCATGTTGATCCGCACTTTTGTATTCACTTTCATGCTGTTTGTGGCTCCCGCCTACGCCGCCCAAGAATCGACCACAATCGATGTGGCGCCTGCCCCTGCGGCTTCGGTTGATCCGGTCAAAAAGCGGGCACAGGAGATCGACAAGCTGTTTGGCGAGTTGCACAAAGGCAGCTCTACCAACCCCCGTGCAACCATTGAAAAAATCTGGGCCCTGTGGTCCCGGAACGACAGCGCCATGGCCGAAATTTTGTTGACGCAATCGGGCAAGGCCATGCGCGATGGTGTGTTTCAAACCTCCGAGCAGATGATGAACGCTTTGCTGGGCAGCTACCCCGACTACACCGAAGCGCTCAATCAGCGAGCCATGCTCTATTACAACATGAAGCGTTATGACGACGCTCTGGTCGATGTTGAAGCCGTATTGGCGGAGGAGCCCCGACATTTCGGTGCGCTCTCAGGCCTTGCCGCGATTTATCAAGCCAAGGGCGACGTGGGCAAAGCCGCCGCAGCCTTGCGCGATGCGATTGCTGTGAACCCGCATTTGCAGACGGCGAAAGACGCGCTCAAGCAACTTGAGCACGACTACCCGAATATCTAGCTATATTCCCTTGCCGTCTTTGCCGATGACGGCGATGCGCAGCATGTTGGTGGTGCCGGGTGTGCCGACGGGAACACCTGCGGTGATCAAAATGCGATCACCGGTTTTGGCGAAGCCTTCCGCCGATGCAACTTCGCCGGCTTTCACAACCATGTCGTCAACGTTTTGCTGATCTTCAGTCAAAACGCAATGTGTGCCCCAGACAAGGCAGAGTTTGCGGGCAGTGTGGGCAATGGGAGTCAACGCGAGGATTGGCATGTTGGGGCGCTCCCGTGCCACGCGCAGACCGGTGGACCCTGTACCCGTGTAACACACGATGGCAGGCACTTTCAGTGTTTCGGCAATGGTGCGGGCAGCAGCTGAAATTGCGTCGGCTGATGTGGTTTCGGGTTCGGCGCGTTGCGCGTGAATGATGCCGCCATAAAGTGCATCGCTTTCAACAACTTTTGCCACGGCGTCCATCATTTCAACAGCCTTGATCGGCCAGGCGCCGGATGCGCTTTCGGCAGACAACATCACAGCGTCAGCACCTTCGTAAACAGCAGTTGCAACGTCAGAGACTTCAGCGCGGGTTGGCACTGGCTCAGTGACCATGGATTCCAGCATTTGCGTGGCCACAACCACGGGCTTTCCGTATTTGCGGGCAGCACGGGTGATTTGCTTTTGGCGGGCTGGCACGGCTTCAATCGGCAATTCCACGCCCAAGTCACCACGGGCCACCATCAAGGCGTCGCAGTTTTGTAAAATCTCGTCGAGCACGTTGAGGGCTGCGGGCTTTTCAATTTTCGCCATCACAGCGGCACGACCCGCCACGAGTTTCCGCGCTTCTTTGACGTCGTCAGCACGTTGCACGAAGGACAATGCAATCCAGTCGACGCCTTGCGTTGCGGCAGCTTCCAAATCCGCACGATCTTTTTCGGTGAGTGCGGGTATGGGAATCACGGTATCCGGCAGGTTCACACCTTTGCGGTCTGACAGGTCGCCACCATAGATGATTGTTGTGGTCAAACGCTCAGGTGCTGCATGGGTGATTTCCACGCGCAGCCGACCATCATTCAACAGCAAGTTATCGCCCACCTGGGCTGCCGCAAAAATTTCAGGATGGGGCAGGTAAACGCGCTGGGCACTGCCGGGGGTTTTGTCGGTATCAAAAATGAAGGTGTCGCCGGCTTTGATATGCACTGACTTATCGGCAAAGGTGCCAATGCGGATTTTCGGACCTTGCAAGTCAGCGAGAATGCCAATTGGGCGGCCTACCTTCTTTTCCACGGCACGAATATGGCCATGCAGCGTGCGCAGCAGCTCATGGCTGGTGTGGCTCATGTTGATGCGGAAGACGTCCACGCCTGCGATGAAAAGTTTCTCGATCATCTCAGGTGTGTTGGACGCCGGGCCGAGGGTGGCCAGGATTTTTACTTTACGATTGCGATGCACGTTACGGGGTACCTTGCGTGGTTTTTGCGCCGGAGAGTGAAATGGTCCAGTCAGACTCTTCGCCGGTATCAACTTCGAAGAACCCGACTTTATTGTAGGCGCGGTCCTGGCACTTGTCGAAACCGCGAATGGTGAAAATCTTGTCCCTGATGCACATCATGGACTTGCCGCCCCAGCTGCCGCCTTTTTCATAGTCAACGGCGTAGACATAATAAAAACGGGCGATGAGGGAACCTTTCAGCAGGGTCAGGCATTTTTGAGGTTCTGCTGTCCACCAGCCCTCGGAGGCCCAGCCTTCCTTGTCTTTATATCCGATGGCCACGCCCACCCGGCTTTCGGTGTTGTTGCAGAGTTTCAAATCGGCATAGGCCGGTGTGGCATGGCTTCCCAGAAGCAAAAAGGCCCCTAGAATGCCTGCGTATCCACGATTCATGCCGTATCCTCCAGCGTTCACCGATCACGTGTGATCGTTCGTCTTAATATGGCTGATTTGCGTATCAGTCCATAGGCGAGCGGCTTTTCCCACTTTTTGTAATGATTTGGAAGGATTTTTCCGTTTCTGCGGTTTCCACAGTTTTGCCTGTGTTGTGGATGACGGTGCTTTTTGAATAGTGCCACGGCGGTCCTGCGCCTAAGAGAACGTCACCATGGATCAACCCACCCAAACCGAGCTCGAAGCCGCAGCCTTCCGTCGTTTGCTGAAGCATTTGCAGACCAGAACCGATGTTCAGAATATCGACATGATGAACCTCACAGGCTTTTGCCGCAATTGCCTGTCGAACTGGATGCAGGACGCCGCAACTGAGAAGGGCGTTGAATTGTCAAAAGATGAGGCGCGTCAGCATGTCTACGGCATGCCTTTTGCCGAATGGAAAGCCAAATACCAGGTTGAGGCATCGCCCGGCCAACAGCAGAAATTTGCCGCCGAAACGGCCAAGCCAAAATCACATTAAGGAATTTATACCATGGCAGATCAAGTCAAAACCAGCTTCGCCCACGGCCAATT
>JANOPL010000172.1:0-58715 GCA_031421835.1 Hyphomicrobiales bacterium
ACTCCCCCACGCCTTCGGCGCAAGGGAGAAAACTTCCTCCCTCGTTGCGCAGCAATGGGGGAGTACGGCAAAGCCGGGAGGGGGTGCACGACTTCGGTTTCGATTTATTCCGACGCAGTCACCGCTAAACAACCGTCTAAACCGGCAGTTTCACCGCAGCTCTTAATCCACCCATAGGGCTGTCATCGAGAAAAATATCGCCGCCGTGGGCGTGGGCGATGTCGAGGGCGATGGCGAGACCGAGGCCCGTCCCCGTCTCATCCAAGTTGCGCGCGTTGTCCAACCGCACGAAGGGCCTGAAGGCGTGTTCACGTTCATCCGCTGGAATGCCGGGGCCATTGTCATCAACGTAAAGCCACAAACGATCATCCTTGATTTCCCCTGAGACATTGACGCGCGTTCCATAGCGCGCCGCGTTGCCAATCAAGTTCGACAGCAAGCGGCGGAAAGCGTTGGCTTTCAACATCACCTTTTCTGTGGGCAATACACCCACATCGATCAAGGCTTCTGAGTCCGGTCGGTCCCTTTCAACCGATTCAACGGTGGTGGCCAGCGCTTCGGGCAAGAACACTGGCACCACTCGCTCGCCGCCATCGCCTTTGACGAAAGCCATATAGTCTTCAAGCATACGCTGCATCTCATCCACATCTTCCTTTAGCGGATGCACCTTCGGATTGTCGCCAATGACAGCCAGCTCCAGTTTGAAGCGTGTGAGGATGGTGCGAAGATCGTGGGACACACCCGCCAACATCGCCGTGCGCTGTTCCACATGCCGTGCGATGCGCCGGCGCATGTCCATGAAAGACTGTCCAGCCTCGCGAATTTCAGCGGCACCCCGTGGTTTGAATTGTTTGTTGTCACGGCCCAAACCAAAGTCATGGGCGGCATTGGCCAGTTCCAAAATCGGTCGGATCTGGTTGCGCAAAAACAACGCCGCAATCGACAGCAACAGTGCTGTTGACCCCAGCATGAGAAACATCAGGAACGGCGTATTCGACGCCCATGCGCGGTCAGCTTCTGTTTTCACATTGAAAATCAAACCGGGTTCCACTTCGACCTGAATATCTACTCTTCCATCCGGCGCATCACCCACGACGGTGAAGGGCCGCCCGGTTTCCCGGTCCAGATATTTTTGCATCTTCACATCGAACAACTTGTAAAACGGTGGCGCAGGCACAGTGGGCAGTTTGGCATTGCGTAGCACATTCAATTCCAAACTCAGTCGCTCCTGCGCAAGCCGTTCAATGTCCGCCACAGCAGCTTCTGATTTGTCAGACTTGTTATAGAGTTCAACCAGCACACCCACTTCACGCGATAACGCCCGCGCCAGAACCTTGGTCACATTGTCCCAGTGGCGGTCGAGAATAAAGCCCGCCACCAGCAACTGCATCAACAACACCGGCACAATCAAAATCAACATGGCCCGACGATAAAGCCCGGTGGGGGCGTGACGTTCCAGCCAACGGTTGAACTGGAAATAGATCGATTGAGAATTTTCTGTTGTCATCAAACACTCTCCGCAAACAAACAATAGCCCTGTCCACGCACCGTTTGCAGGTACTTGGGATTGGCAGGATCAGTTTCAATCTTTTGACGAAGCCTTGTCATCTGCACATCAATGGCGCGGGCATCATCAGCAGCCCCTTCGGTTTGCAACAGTGACCGCGCAACAGGCTGACCCATCGATGACGCGAGTTGGCGCAAAATATCTTTTTCCCTGCCCGTCAGCCGCAGTGCGTCTTGTCCGCGCGTTAACGTACCATTTTCAATTTCAAACACGAAGTCACCAAATTTCACTGCAGTGGGTTTCGATTCCTTGGGCTGGCTGCGGCGCAACAGGTTGCGCATGCGCAGCAGCAACTCTTCAGGTTCAAATGGCTTTCCCAGATAATCGTCACTGCCCGTGGCCAAGCCTTGAATGCGATCCGATGTATCAGACCGGGCGGATAACATCAGGATCGGAACCCCGTTTCCTTCAGCGCGAAGGGACGTCGCAAGTGCAAAACCATTTTCACCCGGCATCATGATGTCGAGTACGATCATATCGAAAGCCAGACCGTCGAGCGCCCGCCGCGCCTCTGTTGAATTGCTGGCTGCCGTCACCATGAATCCGTTGCTCTTCAAATACTCCGCCAACAACTCGCGAATGCGCCGATCATCATCCACCAACAGAATATGCGGTGTGTCAACCATGGGTGCGCGCCATCCACAGTTCGGCAGCATCGCGGTTTTCAACATTGATCAATTGCAGGAACAACTCGCGATACAAGCCGCCATCATCCTCGCCCAGATGCCGTGCCGCCTCGCGAAAGCGCTGCATTTGCGGGCCAATCAGTTTCTGCCAGAGCGCCGTTCCGCTATCGGTCAAATATAACAACCGCTGCCGCCGGTCTTCCGGTCCCTCTTTTTGCATGACATAGCCTTGCTCCAGCAAATCTTTCAAAACCCGACTGAGAGACTGCTTGGTAATCCGCAAAATATCCAAAAGCTGCGCCACCGTCATGCCGGGGCTGCGGCCCACAAAATGCAAGACGCGGTGGTGCGCCCGACCAAAACCCAGTTCCGCCAGCGAAACATCAGCATCCTGAACGAAGTCCCGGTAGGCAAAGAACAGCATTTCCACCAGTTCGGCAGCCTGCACATCCGTCATCGATCCATTTATGTCAGCCATGTTGACATATATTTCCATTGTGTTAGCGTCTCAACGTGCTTGAGACGAGTCAGATAAACCTTGTATCGCAAGTCAGTGCCAACAGGCAAAGCAATGGGAGCAGAAGATGAGCATTATTCCGTTTGACAAACGCGAAGGCGTGATCTGGTTCAACGGCGAAATGATACCATGGCAGGATGCCAAGGTGCATGTGCTCACCCACGGCTTGCATTATGGCTCATCCGTGTTCGAGGGTGAACGCGCTTACGGCAGCAAAATTTTCAAATCCAGGGAACACACCGAGCGTTTCCGCACCTCAGCGAACATTCTGGATTTTGACCTGCCCTTCACCAATGACGAGATAAATACTGCAAAGGACCAGGTTGTAGCTGCCATGGGGGGCGGTGACCAATACGTGCGCCCGGTCGCATTTCGCGGTTCGGAAATGATGGCGGTATCAGCCCAGCACAATAAAATTCATGTGGCCATCGCCGCTTGGGCCTGGCCCTCAATGTTCGATCCTGAAACCAAGATGAAGGGCATCAAGCTGGACATCGCCGAATATCGTCGTCCTGACCCCATGTGCGCGCCCGTCCATGCCAAGGCCGCCGGGCTCTATATGATCTGCACACTTTCGAAACATAAAGCGGAAAAGAAAGGCTATGCCGACGCCATGATGCTGGACTGGCAAGGCCGCGTGGCCGAATGTACGGGTGCCAATATCTTTTTCGTGCGCGACGGGGCAATTCACACGCCAATCGCCGATTGCTTCCTGAACGGCATCACCCGCCAAACCGTCATGGCGCTGGCCAAAGACCAAGGCATGGACGTCATCGAACGCCGCATCATGCCGGAAGAACTCACCACATTTAACGAGTGCTTCATCGTAGGCTCAGCCGCCGAAGTCACCCCCGTCGCCGAAATCGGCCTCTACACATTCAAACCCGGCAACATGAGCCGGACGATGATGGATGCCTATACGAATGCGGTGAGGATTTAGTTTCTTTAATTAGGAGATTAACGACTGGCAGCGCACGATCAATCTGATAGTGTTGTTATAATCCAGAACCAGGCCAAACAAACTCCACCCTGCATCGGTCTTGAGCACATCAGGAAGAAGCTCGGGTGGCGTTAGTAAAAAAAAGTAAAAGGCTTAGTTTCAAACTCAAGCTACAAAAGCTGGCCCGACGAAATCATAAAACATTCGGAGTCAAGAAGGCACTCCATGAGAGCCGTTTTGGTTGCATCATCAAACTTACCAGTAATTACAAGTTCCTTTTGCGTTGCGTTTTTCAGTTTCAGCTGTAACTGCAGTATTTGTTTTTTAGTGGCATTCCTGTAAAGATGAGCGGATACTGATTGAGCCTCGTCGTTGTTGCCGCTCGCAGCTAAACCAATGATTTGTCGTAGCCTTAAACTGTACTGCATTTCATCGTCGGTTTGGCGGGCAGCCTTTTCAAATGCTTTAGCCGCCTTGGCAGGCTTTCCGACTTTCAGAAATAGGTCGCCCAAAAGTTCAAGATCAGAGTAATTCACACCAAGCCAATGTTTGAATGCAAGATACTCCTCCAAGAAGTCAGCAGCCTGAATGTACTTTCCATCTGCTTTCAAATTCTCCGCGTAAGTGCTCGCTCCGATATAAGGCGCAATCAATCCATATCGGCTTGATTGTCCATCTGGAAAACCAAAGGCAGCTTTGCGGAAGGAAGCCTCGCTTTCGGCTTTCATATTCGCATACCAATAAGCCTGGCCACAGTTGTAGAACACACTGCTGTCAGCAACGCCATTGGCAGTTGCACGACCGCACATCTCCTGAATTGCGCTGGCACGATCTGGCGAAGCGTCAAGCAACGCAACTTCTGAATCAAGGCGAGGATCATTGGGAATAGCGATCTGGCCCTCTTTGAGAAACTTTGCCTTCAAGTCCATCTGATTGAGACTCGCATGGGTTGCTGCCAGAATGAGATAGGGTTCAACAAAGGTTTTATCCGCAGCAATGGCTTTTTCCCAGTATTTGAAATGCATCCCTAGACCGTCTTTAAATATTGTCGAACGTGTATTGTACTGGTCCACATGGGCAGTGATACCAAGTTGCAAATAGATCTGCGCTTTTTGACGTGCCGTCATTTTTTTGTTCTTTGTGAAGGCCTCACACGACTTAAAGTCTTGAATGGAAATACGAGTGTCGATACTTCCCTCGCACTCTTTCAAGCTCGGCGAAGCAGAAGCCACGTTGCAATATGCAACAACACTAGCGAATACGAAAAGGACCTTTTTTATCATCATGTACGCCTCAAACACTCAAAATCGAGCAAGCAAGCCTCAAGTGCGTTGACAATTCTCTCGTTCATTTCATCTTTGTTGTCGCCTTCATAGAATCCTTCCTGCCGCAACTGAGTGATCAGCAAGCTTCTGTATTTAGGGTTGTTGGCAACAGGCGCAGAAATCAATCGCCGGGCTTCGGCAATGTTACCAAGTCGCGTCATGGCCAATCCTGCATAATAGGAAGACTTATCAATCAAATTTTTGTTTTGGCCATTCGCTACGGCCCTCACTCCAATGTTTGCAGCTTCTTTATTTTTGCCGATCAGCAGCAACGAATAGACAAGCATAGCATCGGTGTTTTCACATGCAAAGAAAGGTAGGTTCTTGTGGCAGCTCACACTGGCTTCAAGTCCAACACTTGAAGCTTCAGCGTACTTGTCCTGGTTCGATAAAATTCCGGTAATGACCTCTTTTGGCGCGTGCGCATCTGGATACCGTTCAATGAGCCAATTCAAATCGACGATGGCTTCATCGTTACGATTGGTCTGCGCCAGCGCCAGTGCGCGGTCCATCCGGACATGCGCATAAAAATCCTTGGTTGGAAAATAATAAGGGGCAGCGAAGAATTGCACCTTGTTAAGTTCGACTTCACCAACAGCAAGAAGTGAATTGTACTCAGAGATAGCAAGCTCTTTTTCGTTGCGCTCGTCGCGGTACACCGCTGCAAGACCACTGCGTGCCAAATAGTATTTCGGCGAAACCTCGATGGCTTGTTTGTAAGCGGCTAAAGCCTGTTCTGGTTGACCCGCGACGTCGTACATATAGCCAATAGCAAAAATCGCCCGTCCACTTTCTGGCTTTTCCTGTAAGGAATCTGAGAAGTCTTGAAACGCGCGTTGACCTTCATCAACCCGCAGCAAAGCCCAACCACGTTGAATTCTCGTTTCAATGAGCGACTTATCTAAATTCAAAGCACTATCGAATGCTTCAATCGCCAGGTCAAAACGCTGCAACCAATAAAGGGCTTCTCCCAACTGTGCATGTAGCTGCGCCATATGCGCGTCATCTTTGTCTTTTTGTTTGAGTGCTTTTTCGCAAGCAATGAGGGTATCATCTGACTTACGAAAAGGATCTAACGCCAAACAGCTCTCGGCATCAGCTGCAAAAGACGACCCCTGAAATAATAACACGGAGAACAAGAGCGTGGCCGCATAGCGCTTTAGAAATGTCATGACAAATTCCTCACCAATAAGGAAACGCTAACAAATTAGAAATAAATGTCCCTGAATTATAATGACGTATTTTTCTTAAACTTTGATAATTAACACTCGCCTTCATCATGCCAGAAACTGACCTCTACCTTCCCGTCAAACGCCACCTTGAAGCCCAAGGCTATACTGTAAAAGCCGAAGTCCGGGGCTATGATGTTGTGGCGGTGCGCGGCTCCGAGATTCCGGTGATTGTGGAATTGAAGCAGTCGCTCACCTTGGCGCTACTCTACCAAGCGGTTGATCGCTTGACCGTTGCGGAGCATGTTTATATCGCCATCAATCGCCGGAAGCGTGGTGTTACGGGTGATGCATTGAAGCTGTGTCGCCGTCTTGGCTTGGGGCTGATCGTCGTCACATCATCGGGCAGTGTGGAAGTGCTGGCGGACCCTGTGCCCTATGCGCCGCGCGCCAACACCAAAAAACGCGGGCTGTTGTTGAAAGAGTTCAACGCCCGCAGTGGGGACCCCAATCTGGGTGGTTCCACACGCAAGCCCTTGATGACGGCGTATCGTCAGGACGCCTTGAAATGTGCCGCACATCTGAAGGCCCATGGGCCGACGAAAATCAGCGTAGTGAAAGCAGCGACGTTGGTCGATCGCGCACCTGCAATTTTCCGCGACAATGTTTATGGCTGGTTTGAGAAGACTGAACGTGGGGTTTATGGGTTGTCGGTTGTGGGGGCCTCAGTTAAACCTTAACCTGCCCTTTGGAAAGTTCCTCAACAAAGCGCTGCACCACCGTCGCAGAAACTTCCTTGACCTCGCCCGTCTTCAAATCACCCAGCACAAACGGACCGTATTGAACGCGGATCAAGCGGTTGACCATGCAGCCGAAGTGTTCAAACAGTTTGCGGATCTCGCGGTTCTTGCCTTCGCGCAGCGTCACCCGATACCAGGCATTGGTGCGGCCACCCAGATCCTGCTCTTCAATAAACTCGGCACCCCGATAATTGATGCCTTCGATGGTGACGCCACTTTGCAATTCGACAATCTGTTTTTCCGTCAGGCGTCCGCGCACCCGCACGCGATAGACACGCGGCAATGCTGATGCCGGGCTCATCATGGTTTGCGCCAATGGTCCGTCAGACGACAGCACCAACAGCCCCTCGGAATTGACGTCAAGCCGCCCCACACTCATGACACGCGGTTTGTCCTTGCCCCACTGTGGCGGGTTCAACGCATCAAGTTCAAACACCGTGCGCCGACCCTGCGGGTCGCGATTGGTGACCAGCACATCGATAGGTTTGTGCAGCAGGAACAACCGCGGCATCGCGCGAATATCAGGGGCAATGAACTTTCCATCCAACTGCACAATGTCGCCGTCATTGACAGGCACCGTTGCCGCAGCAACAGCGCCGTTCACCTGCACACGGCCCTGTTCGACCATGCGCTCAGCTTCGCGGCGCGAGCCAACGCCCGCTTTCTGCAAATAGACGTTGAGGCGCATCAGCCGCCTGTCACGGGCGGGAAGAAGGCCACTTCAGTTGCACCCGCCAACGCATGATCGAGACCCACATGGTTCTGGTTCACTGCGGCCCGCACCAGTTTGAGATTGGAGAACGCTGCGGCACAACCGTTGTCAATGCGGGCAAGGTATGTAAGCAAATCGCCGACAGTCTTCACATCAGTCGGCAGCACCACATCTTCAGACGAGCGTCCGATCAATTGCCGGAAGCGCGCAAAATACAAAACCTTCATTCTTCATCCACAACGTGCCGGAGACCCGCACGGAAATAATCATAGCCAGTGTAAAGCGTCAGACCAGCTGCAATCCACAGCAAGGCAATGCCGACCCAAGTGACGCCGGGAATGATGGTATCACCAGCGGGGCCTGCAATCAAAAACCCAATCGCCACCAGCTGGACTGTGGTTTTCCATTTCGCAATTTGCGTAACGGGAACCGACACACGAAGCTGACCGAGGAATTCACGAAGGCCCGACACCAAGACTTCACGCGACAGAATGATGATCGCCGCCCACACATGGCCACCACGCAAAATCTGGTCGCCACACAACACCAGCAAAACGATAGCGACCAAGACCTTGTCTGCAATGGGGTCCAACATTTTACCCAGCGATGATTGTTGCTGCCATTTGCGCGCCAGATAACCGTCGAAAAAATCCGTAATGGCGGCTGCAATGTAAATGCCAAGGGCAATCCACCTTGCTGTTTCAATGCCAAGTCCGGTGTAGATTTCCGCCCGTTCATTCCAGAGCAATAAACCTGCAACCAGGGGCACGGCAACAATGCGACCATAGGTCAGCATGTTCGGAAGATTCCAAACCTTGGACACAGGTGTATGCGGTCTTGTGCTCGTCATGCTCATGTCTCAACGCGCCTCCGGGTGGAAATGATCATAGATGGCTTGTGCCAGTTGACTGCTTACACCCTGAACTGCCGCCAAATCATTAACGCCCGCACGTGAAATTGCTTTGGCCGATCCGAAGCTTTGCAGCAAGGCTTTCTTGCGCGTGGGACCTATGCCTGCAATTTCATCGAGCGGATTGATGCCAATGGCGCGGCTGCGTTTTGCCCTGTGTCCGCCGATGGCAAAGCGGTGCGCCTCATCGCGCAAGCGTTGCACATAATATAAAACCGGATCCCTTGCTTCGAGCATAAAGCTAGGCTTTCCAGTGACATAGAAGTGCTCGCGGCCGGCATCGCGGTCTGGCCCCTTGGCCACACCCACCAGCGCCACGTCCTCAACGCCAAGCTCATCCAACACGGTTTGCACAGCAGAAAGTTGGCCTTGGCCACCGTCAATCAACAGCAAATCCGGCCATTGTGGCGGAGCCCCTTCATCAGTTACTTCGTCTTCCGACAGCAACCGAGTAAAGCGTCGCGTTAACACTTCCCGCATCATGCCAAAATCATCTCCCGCCACTTCAGGCGTTTTGATGTTGTAGCGGCGGTATTGCGATTTCATGAAGCCCTCAGCCCCCGCCACCACCATGGCCCCCACGGCGTGGGCACCTTGGATGTGGGAGTTATCGTAAATCTCAATTCGTTGGGGCGTCTCTTCCAGGTTGAAAGCCTTGGCCACGCCGTCGAGCAATTTCGATTGCGATGCCGTCTCCGCCAGTTTACGGCCCGCAGCTTCTTTCGCGTTGACCAGCGCGTGGTCAGTGAGGCCTTTTTTCTCGCCGCGCTGAGGTGTTGACACTTCAACTTTGTAACCCGCATGGGTCGTAAAAGCTTCGGCATAAAGCGCCTGCTCTTCGATTGGCTCTGACAGCAGTATCAATTTTGGCAGCGGGCGGTCATCATAAAACTGCCCGATGAAACTCGCCAATATTTCCGCTGTCTCCGTGCTCTTGTCGGCCTTGGGGAAATAGGCATGGTTGCCCCAGTTCTGGCCGGAGCGAAAGAAAAACACCTGTACGCAAGTAATGCCGCCCTCTTGTGCGAGGGCAAACACATCTGCTTCATCCACGCCTTGCGGGTTGATGCCTTGTGTTTGGGTGACGAAACTCATGGCCTGAATTCGGTCACGAAACCGCGCTGCAGTTTCAAACTCCATTGCGTCTGCGGCTTCTTCCATCTTGCGGGCAAGCTCGGCCTTCACGGGCCCACCGCCTTTTTCAAGGAACACTTCCGCTTCGGCTACCAGCGCATTGTAGTCTGCTTCCGCGATGTAATTCACGCAAGGGGCGGCACAACGCTTGATCTGATGCAGCAAGCAGGGCCGCGACCGATTGGAAAAATAACTGTCCGAACAGGTGCGCAGCAGAAACGCCTTTTGCAAGGTGTTAATCGCGTTGTTCACAGCACCTGCCGATGCAAAGGGGCCGTAGTAACTGCCCTTTCGATTGCGCGCACCTCTGTGCTTGGCCAGTTGCGGCGAGGCGTGGTCTTTGGCGATGAGGATATAAGGGAAGCTTTTGTCATCCCGCAAAATCACGTTAAAGCGCGGTTTCAGTTTCTTGATGAGATTGGATTCAAGCAGCAGCGCTTCGGCCTCAGTCGACGTCACAACAAATTCCATGTTGCAGGTCAGAGAAATCATCAAGGCAATACGATTGTTGTGCCCCTGCCCCCGCGCATAATTCGATACGCGATTTTTAAGGTTCTTGGCCTTGCCGACATAAATAACTTCGCCGTCAGCATCATACATCCGGTAAACCCCCGGCTTCAATGGAAGCCTGGTCACAAAATCGCGGATGAGATCAGCGCCAGTGAAGAGAGGTGAATCGGTCATGCAGCGATTTTAGCTCAGGTTTGGGGCAGAAAACGACAGGTATAGAATAGGTATAAAACGTTACCAATCGACGCGATAACCAACTGAAATAGTTAGTTAAAAAATTCACTGTCATTGCCGGACTCGTTCCGGCAATCCATGATTCAGCATTCACAGTGTCACCAGCATGCGTTCCTCGCTTGCATCAATAGCCCGCTCGCACTGCGATGGATTGCCGGAACGAGTCCGGCAATGACATGAGTCGATTGAAATCACCCAAACACCCTCAACGCCGCATGCTGCACCAGCATGATCGTCTTGCCGTCGATGATGCGGCCATCGCTAACCATGGCCAACGCTTCTTCGATTGTCACTTCAAGCGTCTCGATATCCTCACCCTCATCCTCATGTCCTCCGCCTTTTGAAACGCGGTCGCCCGCTTCGTATTCCGCCACAAAAAAGTGAATGCGTTCCGTCACCGAACCGGGGCTCATATAGGCTTCGAAGATTTGGCGGGGCTGGCGGACGCGGTATCCTGTTTCCTGCTCGGACTCCGCGCGGATGCAGTCGAGCGGAGACAGACCATCCAACTTCCCCGCAGGTGTTTCAATCATCAGCGCATCATAGCCTGTGACGTAACAGGGATAGCGGAATTGCTTCACCAGAATAATGGTGCGTTGGGCGAGGTTATAGAGCAGGATCGTGGCACCATGGCCGCGATCATAGGTCTCGCGCTTTTGTTCCTGCCACGTGCCGTCGTTGCGGCGAAAATCTATTGTCGTCGTTTTCACCACAGCCCAGTTGTTGGAGAGCAGTTTCTCTTCCTTGATGCGAATACGATCCTTCAAACTCATGTCAGCGCCCACGCTCAATTTCAACACCCACACTCCGTGCATTCGGAATGATATCAGGCTTCTCAACGCGCACCCGCGCCGCCAGCACGCGCTTGTCCTTCAAGCAGGCTTGCGCAATTTTTTCACAGAGCGTTTCCACCAGATTGGTGTGACCCTCTTCAAGAATGCTTTCCACTTTCTTGGCGATAATTTCATAGGACACCACGTGGCTGATGTCATCCGCCATTGGTCCATCTGTTTCCTGCACTGACAAGTCAATATTGACGATGATGCGTTGCGCTTTGACTTTCTCATGATCGTAGATGCCGATGAAGGCCATGCATTCCAAATCGCGCACGAACACGTGGCGCACCCGCGCCTTGGCCGATGCCACATGGTGGGAAATCATGGGTTTTTTCGTCATTCCGTCACCTCGGTAATATCAGGCGTCTGCCACACCAAATGTTGCCCGCCGTCTAGCGCAATCATCTGTCCGGTCAAGGCGGGTTGCGACAGAATAAACTGCGTTACAGCCGAAATTTCTTGAGGAGATGTGCCACGTCCCAAAAGCGTGAGACTGGCTTGTTTATCGAACTCCGATTGGTCCATGCGGGCCGAGGGAAGTGCCGGCCCTGGACCAATCGCATTGACACGAATGCGCGGTGCCAACGCCTGCGCCAACGTACGTGTGGCTGTCCACAAGCCGGTTTTTGAAAGCGTGTAAGAGAAGAAACGCGGGTTCAGTTTCAGCACGCGCTGGTCGATGATATTGATGACATTGCCGTGCTGATCAGCGGGCAGTTGTTTGGCAAAAGCCTGCGCCAGCATAATGGGAGCCCGCAAATTCGTATCCTGGTGCCGCGCCCAACTTTCTGGTGAAATACTCTCCGCTTCATCAGGCTCGAAAATCGAGGCGTTGTTGATCAACAAGTCCAGCGGGCCCAGGCTTTGAACGGCAGCTTCAGTGATACGCTCTGGCGTTTCGATCTGCGCGAGGTCGCCCTGCACCACCACGGCATTGCGGCCCTTACCACGAATGAGCGTGGCAACGTCTTCTGCCTCTTGGACAGAGGCGTTGCAATGCACCGCAATGTTATAACCAGCATCGGCAAGGTCCAATGCCAATTGGCGGCCAATACGTTTGGCGGCTCCGGTAATCAGGGCTGTGTGCAAGGGCATGTCAGGCTTTCGGCGTCAAAATGACGTAGTGTTTCTTTAATTTCTTAACGGTCTCCCATGTCCCTTTGAAACCGGCGGGAATGATGAAAGCATCGCCCTTCTTGAAGGTCCAGCTCTTGCGTGCGCCCTCTTTCTTCAGTTCCACTTCGCCGGAGATGATGTGGCAAAACTCCCACTCGTCGTAACTCACTTTCACCTTGCCGGGTGTCGACTCCCAAATCCCACAAAAGAGCCTGCCGTCTTCGCCCTCGAAGTGGTTCCACGTGTTGGTGAGGCGTTTGCCCGAGATCAGTCGCGAAGGATCGGGAATGCCCTTCTCAACCTTCGGCGCGCCGCGTCCTGCGGTTTTCATATGAATGATATCTGGAATCATTTTGCTCATCTTTGATCCTTGTAACGGCCGACGCGCGCCATGAGATCATGTCGTGTCGGCGTAAAATCATTGGCCACCCACCAGTCCTCAAGCGCAGATAAAATCTGCCCCATTTTCGGTCCCGGATGCAGGCCGACGCCAATCAAATCCGTGCCTTTCACAGGCAGACGCGGTGGCACCCACGTGGTGGCGAGATTGAGAAGTGCCCGCCAAGATGAATCATCCAATTTCGCTTTTGATTGCGCAAGCGAGAAATGCACCGCATCCCGCCATTTGGCAGCGCCCAGATGATACAGTATTCGCCGCTGTTCAACCTCGCTCAACGCAGGCGACAGATCTGGTGCCGAGATCAAGGCTTGAAGTCTCTCACTGTCGTCATTCGACAAGCGCAATCTGTCTTTCAAAGTTTTCCGGTCGCGGGCCAACACAAACAGTCGCAATATCGGGTCTGATGGCAACCGCTCCAACACACGCCATTGCTCCGTATGCGGAAGAACTGACTTGAGGATTCCAACTTGCGCCATCAGTTGCACTGTTGCAATGGCACATGGAGCGGCAAGTAATTTCAAGAGCTCTTGCCGCACACGTTCGATCGAGAGTTTTTTCAACCCCTTTTTCAGTTCTACGCAGGCCTCCAATCCCGCTGTGTCAGGCAGATTTTTTCCGTACCAGGCGTGAAAGCGGAAGAAGCGGAGGATGCGAAGATAATCTTCAGTGATGCGCTCGGCAGCAACTCCCACGAACTTCACCTTCCGCTTTTGAATGTCTGCATAACCCTTTGTAAAATCGAATATTTTTCCCCCAACATCACAGTACATGGCGTTGATTGTAAAATCCCGCCGTGCGGCGTCTTCGGCCCAGTTCGTCGTGAACACAACCACTGCATGACGCCCATCGGTTTCAATGTCGCGACGCAACGTCGTCACCTCAAAGGCTGCTTTCTGATGCGTCACCGTTATCGTGCCATGTTCAAGCCCGGTGGGATGAACGCCAAAGCCTGCGGCCTTCGCAATGGCCATAACCTGTTCAGGCAAAAGCACCGTTGCCAGATCAATATCCGCCACCGGCACGCCCAACAATGCGTTGCGCACAGCACCACCTGCAACACGGGTTTCACCATCGGCGTTGAGTGCGCGCATCACCGCTTGCAAGCGCGGTTCATTCAACCACGGCTGATCACTGAGAGACGGCAATTCACGCTTCGGCATGTTGAAACCTGTCAGAAAGATTTTTGATGATGCCCGCCGTGGCCCCCCAAATGTAGCGCTGCTCATAAGGGTAGACATAATAGCGCCGCGTCATGCCCTTCCACTCCCGCGTTTGCGTTTCGCGATTTTTTTCATCGAGCAAAAACCCCAAAGGCACATCAAAAATGTCGTCGACTTCGGTGGCCTGCGGCGTCAACTGATGGCCCGGCAAAATCCGCGCCACCACGGGCACGATAAAATACCCTGTAACAGTCAGATACCCATCAAGGTACCCCAACGGTTCGATGTAGCGTGACGCCAGTCCCGTCTCTTCCTGGGCCTCCCGCACAGCCGCTTGCAACGGTGTTTCACCCTCGTCAATGCGGCCACCTGGAAATGCGATCTGCCCGCCGTGCGTCGACAAACGCGCCGTGCGTTGGGTGAGCAACACTGAAGGCATGCCATTGTCCATCACCCCCACCAGCACCGCAGCAGATTTCGGCACAATACCTTGGGGTATCATCAGCGCCTTACTGTTCATTTCATCGTCACTGAGGTCCCAGGTGTGAGGTGGGTCAGCGCGAAGAGCGGTGGGGGCGCGGGAGAGGAAGTTTGCAAGCGTGTACATGACCTCCCTCATCCGCCCTTCGGGCATCTTCGCCCGTTCAAAGTACGAGAGAAGGCAAAACAAATCAGCCTGCTCCCGCCACTCCGGTGGGAGAAGGTGCCCCAAGGGCGGATGAGGGACCACACACAAAACATTCTAAACCCCAATCTCCCCGGCACGCTTCATCGGGAAGAACACACCTGACGACCACACGCCAAACCACTCGCCTTTGACCACACCCAAGGCAATGAGATCGTAAAAAAGCGCGCGCGACACCAATGCTTCCAACCCTGCGCGCACATGTACATAGGGCTTCAAGCCATCGGTTCCCACTTCGTCAGCAAATCGTAAGCCATGCTCTGCATTCACTACAACGTGATCATCGACATTGGTTTCAAACTCAATGACCTGATCGTGTGCATCACCTTCAACTGTCATCCGCACGGCCACGAACGGCGCATCGTCAACTTTGATGCCGCATTTCTCAACGGGTGTGACAAGAAAGTAATTGTCATCATCGCGCCGCAAAACCCGTGAAAACAACTGGTATAAAGGTTTCCGGCCAATCGGTGAGTTCATGTAAAACCATGTTCCATCACTTGCGATGCGCATGTCGATGTCACCGCAAAACGGAGGATTCCACAGGTGAACCGGCGGCAGGACACCTGCTTTGTGAACTTCTTTTAACCCAGCCAATGGGTTGCTTGCGTCGTGGGCCTCCGCCATCATGGTCCTGGTCTAAAAGAATCGTTCACGTGTGCCTCTTTTGCGCCATGCTGCGTCATCAGAATACATGCTTCGAACTGTAGCGTACAATTTGATTTGGGAAACATAGTGGAAGCCATGGCCAGCAGCAACGTCGCGTCAACATCCGTGCAGGAACTCGAAAATGTCTCAGCCAAATTGGTAGCGGCGCGGGAGAGTTTGAAAAACGTCGTCTATGGCCAAGAGCAGGTGATTGACCTTTGCCTCGTCGCCATATTATCGGGCGGCCACGCCCTTCTGGTGGGTGCACCGGGCCTCGCAAAAACCCGCCTTGCTGCTGCTTTGGGCACCGTCCTCGGTCTCAACGACAAGCGCGTGCAGTTCACACCGGATTTGATGCCTGCTGATATCCTGGGTTCCGAAGTGTTGGATGAGGATGAAAAAGGCCGCAAATCTTTCCGCTTCGTGCCAGGCCCGGTGTTCTGTCAATTGTTGATGGCTGACGAAATCAACCGCGCTTCGCCCCGCACACAGTCCGCCTTGTTACAGGCCATGCAGGAACATCACGTGACAATCGCAGGCCAGCGCCATGATTTGCCGCAACCGTTCCATGTGCTGGCAACGCAAAACCCGATTGAGCAGGAAGGCACTTATCCTTTGCCCGAAGCCCAGCTCGACCGCTTCCTTGTGCAGGTCGATATCACCTACCCGCCATTGGAAGCCGAACGCCGCATGCTGTTCTCAACAACCGGCAATGATGAAGCGCCCGCCAAGACTGTCATGAACACAGCAGATTTGATCGCAGCCCAGCGCCTCGTGCGCACGCTGCCCGTCGGCGAACAGGTGGTGGAAGCAATACTGCGCGTTGTGCGCGCCGCGCGCCCCGGCCCCGATGCTGACGCCACCATCAACGAGTCGATTGCATGGGGGCCCTCGCCTCGCGCCAGCCAGGCGTTGATGCTGGGGGCTCGTGCCAAGGCCTTGTTAGACGGTCGTTTGACGCCTTCGATTGATGATGTCGCTGAATTGCTGGACCCCGTGTTCAAGCATCGCATGGCGCTGAATTTCCAGGCCCGTGCCGATGGTAAAACCATGGCGCAGATCGTCGCCCATTTGAAGTCGATGCTTGGCTAAGCCGATGGCGGTTTCACAAGCAGTATCCCACGGCCTCAATCAACGGGGCGAAGCGCTGTCGCAAGCGCTGCCGCCGCTGTTGGTGCGGGCTGAAAAGGTTGCTGCTTCAGTCATCTTGGGCGTTCACGGTCGTCGCACAGCGGGTACGGGCGAAAGCTTCTGGCAATATCGCGCCTATGGTTTTGGCGATTCTACCCAACGCGTAGACTGGCACCGTTCAGCCAAATCCGACACGGTCTATATTCGAGAAAACGAGTGGAAAAGTGCAAACACCCTCTGGGTCTGGGCCAACACCGGCCCGCGCATGGATTACAAATCCCATCTCTCAACCGTGACAAAACTGGATCGTGCACAAATCATTGCCATGGCCATGGCCTCACTCGCCATGCGTGGTCACGAACGTGTGGGGGCATTAGGTTCACCCCGCGCCGCCGCCAATGGGCGCATGTCGCTGTTGCGCACCGCTGAATGGATCGCCGAAAAGCGCGATGCACAACTCCCTGCAATGTCGGCGCGACAGAAACGTGCTGCTGCAGTACTGGTGTCAGATTTCCTCGAACCCATGGCAGATATACGCCGCAGTTGGACCATGTTGGCGGAAGCCGGACTCAAAGGCCATATCGTGCAGATTGCTGACCCGGCAGAAGAGACATTGCCGTTTGACGGCCGCAACGAGTTTCTGGGGCTCGATACGTCCTCAACCTATCTCGCCCGCAAAACCGAAACCTTGCGCAGCGCCTACGAAAAAACCTACGCCGACCATCGGCAGGCATTGCGCGATCTTGCCCGTTCACTGGGCTGGACCTTTACCGTTCATCGCACCGACGAAGTGCCAACGCGCTGCCTGTTGCCGCTGTATACACATGTTGCGGGCACAGCCCGCTTTAACGCGGTTCAATCGGCATGAGTGGTTTACTGTCGCTTCTCCAGTTTGGAACGCCTCTGGCTCTTTTGGGTCTGGTCAGCTTGCCGATTATCTGGTGGCTTCTGCGCTTCACGCCGCCAAAGCCTAAGCAAATCAAATTCCCGCCCATCCGCATTTTGCTGGGACTTCCAACACAAGAAGAAACACCAGACAAAACCCCGTGGTGGCTTTTGTTGCTGCGATTGGGCCTCGCGGCACTATTGATTTTCGCCGTGTCGCAACCCTTCCTGCAGCCCAAAGGCACTGACATGCTGCCAACGGGTCATCGTTTGATCGTCATCGATGATGGTTGGGCTTCAGCCCAATCCTGGACGCAGAAGGGTGATTTCCTAATGCAAGTATTGGAGCAGGCGCGCAGCGATAGTGTGCCTGTGACTCTGGTTGGAACCGCACCCGTTGCCGGTGCCGTCGCGGATGTCAAACAGCCCGCACGCGACGCGCTCGACCGGGCGCGATTGATGAAACCATCGCCGCTCCCCACGGACCGCTTGGCGCTTGCTGAAAAATTGAAAAACGCCGACGTCAAGGACGCGGCCTCTGTCATTTGGCTGTCTGACGGCACCGATGCGAAATCTGCCGAAGGCTTCGCCAAAAGCTTATCAGCAATGGCGCCGCTGCGCATTTACGCCTCATCACCTGATGATCTTCCGTTGGCACTTGCGCCGCTCGTGTTTGAAGGCAACGACATCAAAATTTCTGCGTTACGCAATGCCGCTGGCCCCGGCACGGCAACCCTCAAAGCCATCGCCACCAATGGCCGCACACTCACGGAATTGCCTGTGGACTTTGGCGCGGCTCAAGAAAAGCAAGTGATACTCAACCTGCCGACAGCACTTCGCAACGAAATCTCGGCCATCGCCATTGATGGGCAAGATCATGCGGGAGCACGTCAGTTGTTTGATGATCGCTGGCGCCGCCGCACGGTTGCACTACAAAGCGGCCAGAGCAGTGCGGCAGGGCAATTGTTGCTGGCACCACTTCACTATGTGAAGCGCGGGCTTGAACCTTATGCCGAACTCTACGAACCGCAGTCAGATGCGGAATTGTCAGCCCTGATGGATGCAGGCTTGTCGATGTTGGTGCTGGCTGACGTGGGTGCTATTTCTGAGGAGCAGACACAAAAGCTCAATCCGTGGATTGAGCGGGGCGGAGTGCTATTGCGTTTTGCAGGCCCGCGCCTGGCCGCTGCCACCGACACGCTGCTGCCCGTGACATTGCGCCAGGGTGATCGTTCCCTGGGAAGCTCCCTCAGTTGGGAAGTTCCGCAAGGGCTTGCGGCGTTTCCGGAATCGAGCCCTTTTGCAGGTCTCACCATTGACCCATCCATCAAAATTCAAAAACAGGTCTTGGCCGAACCTTCCCCCGAATTGCCGGATCGGACATGGGCCAGCCTGGAAGACGGCACACCTTTGGTCACGGCCGAAAAGCGCGGCAAGGGGCTGCTGGTTTTGGTGCATGTGACAGCCAACGCTGATTGGTCGTCGTTGCCATTGTCAGGCCTCTTCCTCGACATGCTGCAACGTGTGGCGGGCTTGGATGCTGCATCAACCCAAACCAGCACGCAAACTGTAGAAGCGAATTTTGTACCGAAGCTCTTGCTGTCAGGCGAAGGTGCCCTGGTGGCTCCCACTGAAACCATTCAACCGATCACACCAGCTGCAATGGAAGCAGCGAAAGCCAGCCTTGCCACCCCTCCCGGTCTCTTTGTGCGTCAAGGCCGCGAACGCGCCATCAATCATGCGTTCGATGCGACAACACTGAACGCCATGCCCGTGACAGTTGGCGGTACGACGGTGCAGCCCTACACGGAAGCTCCACGACAGGATTTAGCACCGATGATGTTTGCTGCTGCTGCTCTCTTTTTCCTCTTTGATACACTTGCCACCATCTGGTTGGGCGGCGGTCTAAAGCGCGCGGCTACAGTTGCAAGCCTGTTGCTCGCGTTTACGCTGTTGCAACCGCAACAAGCTGACGCGCAAGCAATCAACGAGGCCGACATCAAAGCCGCTCTCGAAACCAGCCTGGCTTATGTCATCACAGGTGACGCAGAACTGGATGAGACCAGCAAAGCGGGCATGCGCGGATTGTCTTTCGTGATGGCTGACCGGACGTCTGCCTCACTCGGTGAGCCCGTTGGCGTAGATCTCACACAGGATGAGTTGGTATTCTATCCCATTCTCTACTGGCCAGTGCCGGAAACAGTTGAACCACTTTCTGATGCCGTGCGCGCAAAGATTGCCGCTTATATGAAAAATGGTGGAACGATTTTCTTTGATACGCGCGATGGTGGCTTGGATGCCTCTTTGAATGGCGGCGGTAACGCATCGTTGCAAACGCTGTTGGCGAAGCTGGATCTGCCACCGTTGGAACCTGTTCCGGAAAAGCACGTGCTCACGCGCAGCTTCTATTTGCTCGATCGTTTCCCCGGTCGTTACGACGGGCCTGCCCCTTGGGTGGAGGCGCAAACCGCTGGTGATACGGCTGCGGCAGGTGCCGCTGATGGCGTCTCTTCGATCATCATTGGAGCCAACGACTACGCCGCTGCCTGGGCCATCAACGACAATGGTGATCCCTTGAATGCCATTGTTGGCAGCGCTGACCGCCAACGCGAGTTCGCCTTTCGCACAGGGGTGAATGTTGTGATGTACGCGCTCACGGGAAATTACAAAGCCGATCAAGTGCATGTGCCAGCACTGCTTGAAAGGTTGGGCCAATGAACGGGTGGGACATTACTTTTCTACCCTTCATCGGCTGGCCACTGTTTTGGGGCGCAAGCTTTGTTGCAGCTGTCCTTGCAGCTGCATTGATCTACCTCAATCGCAGAGGCTGGCCTTTGCGTGTGGCAGGCTTGGCACTCGTATTAGCCGCACTCGCCAATCCTATCTTGAATACCGACGAGCGTCAGCAATTGCCCGATGTGGTGGCCGTAATTGTTGACGACAGTGCGAGCCAAAACATTGGCTCACGTCGGCAGCAATCCGATGACGCGTTGAAAGTCGTGCAGTCCCGCATCGCCGCCATGCCCAACACCGAAATGCGTGTCGGTCGTACCGTCACGGGAACAAAGCCTGATACGGATGGCACGCGCGTGTTTGCAGCATTGGCGAAAACCATGGAAGGCATCCCGCCGGAACGATATGCAGGAGCCATCATCATCACCGATGGGCAAGCCCATGACATACCAAAACAGCTGCCGGCTGACATGGCAAAAGCACCTGTTCATTCTTTCATCACGGGTTCCAAAACTGAGACAGACCGCCGTGTCATCATTGAGCAAGCGCCGCGCTTTGTCATTGCGGGGCAAGAACAACCGATTACCTTTCGCGTGGAGGATACACCCACAACCGGCCAGGATGTTGAGGTCACAATCCGCCTGCCCGATGGCAGCGAGGACATTATCACCCTGCCTCCCAATGAGTCGCACACCTTTAATTTGAAAATTGAACGCGCAGGGCAAAACGTTGTCGAAATCGCAGCGGCACCGCGTGAAAACGAAGTGTCTTTGTCCAACAATCGCGCTGTCGCCGTGATCAAAGGCATTCGCGACCGGTTGCGTGTGTTGCTCGTGTCGGGCCAACCCCACCCCGGTGAACGCACATGGCGCGATTTGCTGAAGTCCGACGCCGCCGTTGACCTCGTGCACTTCACCATTTTGCGCCCGCCCGAAAAGCAGGATGGCACGCTGACACGTGAACTCTCGCTCATTGCCTTTCCAACCCGCGAGCTTTTCATCGACAAGATCAAAAGTTTCGACCTCGTGATTTTTGATCGTTACCGCATGCAGTCAATCTTGCCGGAAGCTTATCTCGCCAACGTTTCGGAATATGTGCGTGCCGGCGGCGCTGTTTTGATTTCATCAGGACCTGATCTGACCGCCATTGACGGCCTTTACGCATCGCCGCTGGCCGAGATCATGACGGCAAGTCCAACAGGCGACGTCACTGAACAAGCATTCCGCCCCAATGTCACAACCGCGGGTCTGCGCCACCCCGTCAGCAAAAACCTGCCGGGTTCCAATGCTGAAGGTGAGGAAACCTGGGGCCGCTGGTTCCGCATCATTGATGCAACCCCTGCCGTCGACACCAACACCTTGCTGGACGGCCCCGATGGTAAACCGCTGCTGGTCTTGGGCCGTGTGGGCGAAGGCCGCGTGGCGCAATTTCTGTCAGACCACGGCTGGCTTTGGGCCCGTGGTTATGATGGCGGCGGCCCGCAAATGGAAGTGCTGCGCCGCCTCGCCCATTGGCTGATGAAAGAACCAGACCTTGAAGAGGAAGCCCTGCTCATCCGTGGCGAAGGTCAAAACGTCGTGGTCGAACGCCGCACCATGGCCGACGCAGCAGCACCGGTCACACTGACATCACCTGACGGCAAGGACGATGTGCTCACACTCTCCGAAATTTCACCTGGCATTTTCACCGGACGAAAAACCACGGCGGCACAAGGCATTTACAAAGCCACTGACGGCACTCTCACCACCATTGCCGCCATCGGCAACAGCGACGACAAAGAAGCTGGAAACGTGCTGGCGACGGCTGATCTGCTGACGCCTGCAGCAGAAGCCACCCGCGCCCGCACCTACTGGATTGAAGACGGCTTGCCACGCCTGTCGAAAGCGGAAAGCGGTGCCTTGATGGGTGGTGCGTCCTGGGCAGCGCTGAAAGACAACAGGCAATTCAAAGTTACAGCTGTGCGCGAAACGTCGCTGTTCTCCACACTGGCAAGCCTCGCCGTGCTTCTGTTGGCCATGGCCGGCATGTGGTTCCGCGAAGGCCGGTAAAAGGCCCCCTCACCTACAGCTTCGACAGCCTTTTGAAATTCTCCCACATCATCCGCGTATGCCGTGCCATGCCCGGCATGTGCGGCCATGACTGTTCGACCACGCGGGCATGCGCACCTACACCCAACTCACTTTCCATGGCTGTAATGTATGCCGGCATGGCAGCCCACCCCAATATGGCCTGCGGCGTGAACTCACAATGAAACTGTGTCGAAAACGCATGCGATCCGATTTGCAACGCTTGCACAGCCGTCGTGGATGATTGCGCCAACACGCGGCCTCCCTCAGGCACCGCTTGCACTTCAGCATGGTGCCACTGCATCACTTTCATCGTCACAGGCAACCCCGCCAGCAACGACTTTCCGTCTTTCACAACAACGTCAAACACGCCGACTTCAGCTTTTTCAGCCATTCCCACCTGGCCACCCAGCGCTTCCGCCAACAGTTGGTGGCCCAGACAAATGCCAAAATAAGGTTTGGCACGTTCACCAACCCATTCCTTGATCGACTGTTTTTCAGCCTTGAGATAGTCGAACCTGTCTTCTTCCCAAGTGTTCTGTGCGCCGCCCAAAACGAACATCAAATCAAACCCGGCAAGAGACGGCATCTCTTCGCCCTTGAATGGTCGCACTGTCGTCGGCAAAATTCCGTCTTCGGCAAAATACTCTGCGAAACGGCCGATGTGGTCATGTTCCATATGTTGAATGACAATGGCTTTTTTCATCAGCGCACCTGCGGCATCACGAGTTGCCGGGCACGGCAGGAGCGGGCTTCGTTGCCACCGCAGGCACCGAAATTTCCGCGCTTGTCGAGACATACGCGCAGCTCAGAAAGTCGCGCCCGGTCTTTTGCATTCCCACATTGTACCGATAACATATCCGCCGAAAGCCCCTTATTGGTTTTCACAAAATCGGTCACCAATTGTTCCGGCGTGGTCAACACATCGGCCGTCGGCGACAAATATCGTGCAGGTATCTTTATTTTCTCAAACAGCAGCCGTGTCGCGCGAAAGTATTCTGATTGTGAAACCCCAGCACAGGAGCCATGTTTTTTCCATTCATGTATGATCAGCTTTTTCGACGGCATGATCGGCATCATCAAATCAATCTCGTACTGCGACACCCAGCTTTCTTCCGTCTCGCAATTCTGTGGCCAACCCTGCTGGTACTGCGGCCACAACCCATGCACAACAAACGCAAACCGCCGCCCAGGAGAGCACTGCGTTGAATCTTTCTGCCCGGCGTCGCCTGCGCAATAGGTCGGTGACCACGACAGCGCCAACACGAAATAATCAAAGTTTCCAGCCCGTGGTTGTTTAGCGACGGCAACACCAGCTGCCACCATCATGAACACGATCAGAAGAATCACTCTATTCAAGTTGCAAGTCCGTTGCTTGGGGGCCTCGCCCGCGGGAATCATCCAACACAGCAAATGACATTTTCATCCCTTCTTCCAGCCATGGCAGACCACCGCGCTGCACTGCGGAAATATGCACGAACACATCCTTGCTGCCGTCGTCAGGTGCAATAAAGCCGAAGCCCTTGTCCTTGTTGAAAAATTTCACTGTACCTGAGCGTCGCATCGTGGCTGCCTTATTCAGTCTTGCGATAGCACCACCAGCCGCTGCGGCCAAGATGCCACAATATTAATCAAATAAGTCTCCGGCCTCTTGCTAAAGTTTTGACACTGAGGTTAGCTTTCCTGGTGGGCTTTTAACCGGGTGGTGTTCATGCGCAAGTCAGTTGTTGTCGGTCTCGCTGTTACGGCAGTTTTGAGCAGTCCTCTCGCCGCGCGTCCTCTCGAAAAAACCAACTATAAATATTACGTCATCAAAGGCGACTCTCCGGGCGAGATTTACACATCAATGATCCGGCGTGGACCAGACGTGAACGGCGTCAATGCTTATGCGTCAACCTCGGCCGTCTCCTCGCAAAATGGCAAGTTGATCCAGCAAGGCAAGTCTTGTCGCATCGACGATTATAAATTCAATATCAACTTCACCATCAATTTGCCCAAGCTTAAAAATGAAAATGCCCTCGCGGGGCAAACGTCAGCAAAATGGGGTCAGTTCAAATCTTTCCTGAAGACACATGAGGAAACCCACAAGTCGATTTGGCTGGCCTGTGCCAAGACTTTGGAAACCCAGGTCAAGGCCCTGCGCGCCACGGATTGCAAGTCACTCGACAAACAAGCTGCTGCCATGTGGAAAAAAATGCGCACCTCTTGCGACAGGCAACACGCCGCTTTTGATGCTGCCGAACAGCGTCGTCTGGTCAAACACCCGTTTGTCAGATTGGTGTTGAATGGCCGCGTTGTGGCGACCAAGGGTTTGAAAGTGAAGTAGCTTAAAAGGTTTTTCACAGCACCCTGCCCGCCACGGCTGCAAGTTTTTTGATCATCCCTGCATCGCGCTTGTCTGGTGCTGTCATGATGGCGTGTTCCAGAGCGCGGTCTGAACCAATCGGGCACGGTCTATGTTCCTTTGGCAAAAGCGACGCCAATCGCAACACAAAGGCTTTGGCCAAAGCAGAGTTGCCTTTCATGGTATGAACCACCTGGGCCACATCAACAGCATCATGTTCAGGGTGCCAGGCATCAAAATCCGTCACCATGGCAATCGTCGCGTAACACAGCTCGGCTTCCCGCGCCAAATTTGCTTCGGGCATATTGGTCATGCCAACCACTGAAGCGCCCCACGCACGATGCAACTCGGACTCAGCCAGCGTCGAAAACTGCGGACCCTCCATCACAACATAAGTGCCACCACTGTGGTGCGGGATATTTTCTGCAGCCAAAGCCTTTGCCGCGACGTCAGCCAACAGCGGCGAAACGGGATGCGCAAACGGCACGTGGCCAACAAGCCCCGAACCGAAAAAACTCTTCTCGCGCGCATAGGTACGGTCAATGAACTGGTCAACGATAACGAATGTGCCGGGCGGCAGGTCCGCGCGCAGAGACCCCACGGCAGACAGGGATATCACGTCCGTGACCCCTGCGCGTTTCAACGCATCAATGTTGGCGCGGTAGTTTATGCTGGTGGGTGTATGGACATGTCCCCGGCCATGGCGCGGCAGAAACACCACCGACAGCCCCGCAATCTCGCCGATCCGAAGTTGGTCGGATGGCGTTCCAAACGAACTCTGCACAGTCACCCATTTGGCATGATCCATGGGAAGATCGTAAAGCCCAGAACCACCGATGATACCGAGAACACAGGCTGTCATAATTTAAAACCTCATCGTGGGGTGGGGTGGGGGTAGGGTTGACAATTGCCTTCTTGAGACCTATTTTTTGAAGACGGAGAAACAGCTGATGGCTACGGTACTGAATAACGATGATGCAATCTGGCTGAAAAATGTCAATGCAGACGCCAATGCCTTGGCATTGTTGCGGCAAGTTCCTGCAGGAACCGCTTTAAAACTCGAAATTGAAGGTGTAGCTGGGGAATGGGTGCGCATGGCGGATGGTAAAGACGGCCGTCCTACGCTTGGCCTGCGCCCCGTTGGCAAAACCATGGAATTCTGGAAGTCCCTCAAGTCCCGTCGCGGAGAGTATCTTGAGTTCAAGGTGATTGATCCGCGCGACAACTATCTCACCGATGTACAAAAAACCTTGAGCGAGTGGGAATCCAAAGAAGACGAAGAAGCTTTCAATGATCTGTGATCGCTACGTTGTTGTGCTCGTGCCGTTCCCGTTTGTCGATATTCCCGTTTCAAAGAAGCGGCCGGCGCTCGTCATTTCATCGCGCGCGTTCAACAGCAATAACGGCCACACCATATTTGCCATGATCACCAGCGCAAAGTCCTTGACGTGGCCAAGCGATCATCTTTTGCTTGAACACGAAACCGCTGGTCTGGTCAAAAATTGCTACATCAGGTGGAAGACGTTTACTCTGCCAAACGAAATCATAATGCGCGGTATCGGACAGTTGTCAGAACTGGACCGTCACGCCGCTGACATGCACATACAGCGCATATTCTTGCAAGATCAGCCGAACCCTTAGTGCTGATCCGCCCAGACCTTCTTCTTCACGAAGTACAGCAGAACTGACAGCACGGCCAGATAGAGCATCACCATGAAGCCGGTTTGTTTGCGTGTTTCCATGTTGGGGTCAGCCACGAAGGCGAGAAACGCTGATACATCCCGCGCCATGTCATCCACCTTATTGGGGGCGCCATCATCAAAAGTCACCTGTTCGTCCAGCAAAGGTGCGCCCATGCCGATCCAGTGGCCGCTGCCAAAGTAGGGATTATAGTACTTGCCTTCGGGTTGTTCCTTGACCAATTCGGCGCTGGGTTCCTCGTAACCCGTCAAAACCGAATATACATACTGAGGGCCACCGATGCCGTTCCAGAACTGATTGAACGTACCATACCAACCCGGGCGAGACTTGGTGAGCAATGACATATCGGGTGGATAGGCCCCGCCATTGGCGGCTTTGGATGCTTCAACATTTGGATACGGCGCCGGGATGCGATCTGACGGCAAACCGGGGCGCTCAAACATTTCGCCCTCTGAATTAGGACCGTCTTTGACAGTGTATGTTGCTGCTAACGCTTTGACCTGCTCTTCCGTGAAAATACCACCTTCAGACAAATTGCGGAACGAGAGAAGGTTCATCGAATGACAGTTGGAACACACTTCCTTGTAGACTTTAAAACCGCGTTGCAGCTGTGTACGGTCAAAGGTTCCGAATGCGCCTTCAAAGGAATAAGAGATGCGCTTTGCGTCTTTTTGCGTTCCCGCAGCTTGCCCGATGGCAGGCAAAACAGCCACCGCCAAACCGGCCAAAATAATTGCTTTGAGTATTTTCATAGTAGTGTCTCCGCAATCATTCAGCAGGCTGCAACGCGTATTGCTTGTTCTTGTTCTTGGACAAAACCGCATCAGCAATCGATGCAGGCAAGGCCTTCGGATTTTCCACCAACCCCAGAACCGGCAAAATGACGAGGAAGTGGATGAAGTAATAAGCCGTCAGGATACGCGACCACACAACGTAGGCGCCTTCAGCTGGTTTCGATCCGAGATAACCCAGAGCCACGCATACGATGGCGAACACGATGAAGAAGCCTTTGAAGATCGGGCGATAGTTGCCTGAGCGTACACGCGATGTGTCAAGCCACGGCAATACAAACAGGATCAGGATCGAACCGAACATCGCAATAACGCCACCCAACTTGTCGGGTATCGCACGCAAGATTGCGTAGAACGGCAGGTAATACCATTCCGGCACAATGTGCGCGGGCGTCACCAATGGGTTGGCTTGCTCATAGTTGATGGCATGACCCAAATAGTCTGGGCGGTAAAACACCCAGAAGCAGAAGAACAACATGAACACGGCAATCACAAAACCGTCTTTTGCGGTGTAGTATGGATGGAACGGAATGGTGTCTTGACCGCTCTTTACTGAAACGCCAGTGGGATTGTTATTTCCCGGGACATGCAAAGCCCAAATGTGAAGGCCGACAACCCCCGCCAGCATGAATGGCATGAGATAATGCAGTGAGAAAAAGCGGCTCAGCGTCGGGTTATCAACCGAATAACCGCCCCACAGCCAGGTCGTGATGCTTTCACCCACAAAAGGAATAGCTGAGAACAGGTTTGTGATTACTTTTGCTCCCCAGAAGCTCATTTGGCCCCACGGCAGCACATAACCCATGAATGCAGTCGCCATCATGATAAGATAAATAATGACACCAATCATCCACAGCACTTCGCGAGGTGCTTTGTAAGAACCATAATACATACCGCGGAACATGTGGATGTAGACGGCGATAAAGAACATCGACGCACCAACTTCATGGAACTTCTGAATCATCCAGCCGCCATTGACGTTGCGGATAATGTGTTCTTTCGATTCAAACGCCATATCCACGTGCGGCGTGTAATGCATCACGAGAATAATACCGGTGAGGATTTGTGCGACGAGCATCAAGGTTAGAATGCCGCCAAAGGTCCAGAAATAATTCAGGTTCTTTGGTGTCGGAAAATCCAACACTGTGTCTTTCAGCAACGCGTAAACCGGCAGACGCTCATGCATCCACTTGCCGAAGGAACTTGTAGGTTGATAATTTGAGGGGCCACTCATGTTCGTGTTTCCTGATTAGCCAATACGGATTTTTGTGTCTGATATGAAAGCATAGGGCGGCACGGGCAAATTTTCCGGTGCAGGCCCTTTTCGAATGCGCCCCGCTGTGTCGTAATGCGAACCGTGGCACGGGCAATACCACCCACCGGTCTTGACGCTGCCTTCGACCAGCGCGAACTCGCCTTCGCCGCCAATCGGAACGCACCCCAAGTGAGTGCAAACTCCCATCATGACGAGGAAGTTTTCGTGGTCTTTCACAGTGCGATTTTCGTCGGTCGCAGCGCCACCCTCTTTTGAAACCTGGCTGCGCGCATCGCTGTCTTTCAGCTCGTCAATTTTTACGGCCTTTGCCGCTTCAATTTCTTTGGCTGTTCGGTTGCGAATGATCACCGGGTTGCCACGCCAGAATACCTTAATTTCCTGACCTTCCACGACCGCCGCCAAATCAATTTCCACCGTCGCCAGTGCTTTCACTGAGGCGTCCGGGTTCATTTGATTAATCAACGGCCAAACCGTCATTGCCGCCCCGACGGCGCCCACGGCGCCTGTGGCGATATACAAAAAGTCACGCTTGGAAGCGTCAACATGGTCAGCTGTGGACACGTGTTTTTCCCTCGTCTTGCAGACATGTGGAGCACGCGGACACAGTCTGCTTGCCCCACCAAAGTCTTGCTGTATTTGGCACTGGCCATGACTGTTGTCCAGCCATAGGATGTCGCACACGCATGAGCGTGGCATCAGTCTCGAAAATTCCGCTAAACCCCTGCAATCATGATTGAATTGGCACTTTACCAACCTGATATCGCCGCCAACGCAGGCACCTTGGCAAGGCTCGGCGCTTGCCTCGGACTGAAGCTGACAATCATCGAACCCGCAGGCTTTGCCTGGGATGATTCCAAACTGCGCCGTGCCGGAATGGATTATCTCGACATCGCCACCATCCGGCGTGTGTCCTCATGGGAGCAGTTTTGCAGTGAAACGAACAATCGCCGAATCCTATTGCTCTCCACCAAAGCCGCAACGCCTTACACAAGCTTTGCCTTCCACGGCGATGACATCTTGCTGCTGGGTCGCGAGTCATCGGGCGTTCCAGAAGCAGTCCACGCCCATGCATCAGCCCGCCTCACCATTCCCATGGAGCCAAATGCCCGTTCGCTGAACGTTGCGTTGGCGGCGAGCATGGTGATCGGGGAGGCCTTAAGACAAACCTACGGTTTTCCTGCAGCGGGCTAACTCAAACGCCAGCTGAAGATCGTTACTTGCTCAAGCGCGTCGCCATCAAGGATTCGCTGATTTCACCAAATGCTTGCGCAAGCTGCGCTGCATCGTCGGCTGAGAAAGCCTTGGTTTTATCTGATGCACAGTTCTCGAGCAGGTTGATCGAGTCAGCGTCAGTCACCATGAATGAAATTGTGTAAATCACAATATCATCCTGCTTGATGTTTTTGCACAGCGCTTCAACCTTATCGTCAGCAACATCGCCATCGTTACCTTCATGCTTTGGGTAGGTTGCGGAAATTGTATTGTCGCCATCCGTCATCAGTACGATGGCCTTGGTGCCGCCCTTGGCTTTGATCTCAGCGGCTGATTTGGCCTCGTCCAGTGGCTTGTTACCGTCCACCATGTTCCAGCCCCACAACAGTCCCGTGGGTACATAGGTGTTGCCGCTTGCAACAAGTCCGGTGATCTTGGATTTGAGCTTGGACTCATTGTCTGTCAGCGTCAGAATTTCGTCATTGCAACCAATATTCATCAGTCCGGCATAACGCGACGAAACTGTTCCAATTTCCTCATCCAGTGGAGTGTTGCGTGAACCCACACAGCCATTCCATTTGTTCGTAACAACGGGGATCTGACACACATTTTCAGCTGGCCCGTCGACCACTGTACAGTTTTCATATGACGTATAGGAGTAAGGCAGGCCGTCGTTGTAACCTGTCTTTTGCACTTCTGTGCAGTTCGTCCATTGCCGATTTGGATATTGGATGGAACAGACCTGAGGCTGCGACACACTGGAATCGGCCGGCACATCAATCCAAGATTCGTTGCGACGGCTCAAACCCACATTTACATACTCTGAAAACGGTACGATTCCGACGCGGACGTAACCGCCCTTGTCTTTCACTTCCATCATCGAATTCACAAAGTCTGTTGCTGCAGTCTTCAATGCCGGAAGTCGACCACCGGAATTCATGGAACCTGTCACGTCGAGTACCAACGCAACTTCCAAACCATCACTCGGCAAACTCACCTCGGCAGCGGCGGAAATACCGACCTTGTCGATGCCAGCAAGATGCATCAGCGAAGTTGGCCGTTTGCCCGAAACCTTGATCGTCAGTGTATTTTTGTTTTTATCCAGATTAACTTCATAATCCGTAATGGTTTCAATGACTGCACCCGCTTTGTTTGCAATCAGATACGCATTCACGACGTCTTCAATCTTGTCCTTATCTGTCTCACCGGAGGCAGCGCCACTGAGAGCCGCCGCATCAACTGCATTTTGCAGGATTGTTGTTGCCGCATTGACTTGGACCAAATCAATCGCCACCCCGGCACCCAGCAAAAGCGGGACGACGGTGGCCGCGAAATACACAGCAACACCACCACGACAATCCCGTGCAAATTTTTGAAACAATGACATGTCCAGAGCTCCCAACGCCAATCCGGCAGTCGGTCATAGAATGGAAACGCCAAAGAAGTGTTCCCCTGTGTGCTGAACAAGCTGTTAAACGCAAATCTCAAATTTTAGCGTTTTAACAGTAACTTCGGGCTTTGACGCGGTCATGGCCATCGCCTATGGTTAGCGCAACTTCCATTTCTCCACGTGATTTCAAAACATGATTGAAGTATTCAAACGCCGCGCCGAAAGCTGGTTTCAGGCATTGCAGGGTCACATCATTAACGATCTGGAAACCATCGAAGCTGAAACCGCAAAACCAGGCGTGTTTGAGCGCACCCCCTGGCGTCGCGGAGAAACCGAAGGCGGGGGCACCATGGCCCTGCTCCATGGCTCTGTTTTTGAGAAAGCAGGCGTTCACTGCTCCACCGTCCATGGTGAGTTTTCACCGGAATTCAGAAAGCAGATTCCGGGTGCTGATGAAGACCCGCGCTTCTGGGCATCAGGGATTTCTCTCATCATTCATCCGTGGTCGCCACAAGTACCAGCCGTTCACATGAATACGCGGATGGTCGTGACGACCAAAGCCTGGTTTGGTGGAGGTGCAGACCTGACCCCTGTTTTGGATCGCCGCCGCACGCAAACCGACCAAGACTCCGTTGATTTCCACACCGCCATGCAAACGGCCTGTGAGGCCCATAAAGTCGCCGACTATCCGCGCTATAAAAAATGGTGTGACGATTATTTCTTCTTGCCCCACCGTAAAGAGCAACGCGGCATCGGCGGCATATTCTTTGACAACCTTGATTCAGGTGATCGCGATGCGGACTTCGCATTCACGCAAAGTGTGGGCGAGGCTTGGCGAAGTGTTTACCCCGCCTTGGTGCGCCGCAATCTTAAACTCCCCTTCACAGATGCTGACCGCGAAGAACAATTGGTCCGTCGTGGCCGATACGTGGAGTTCAATCTGCTCTATGACCGCGGCACAATTTTCGGATTGAAAACCGGTGGCAATGTCGACTCCATCATGTCGTCCATGCCACCTCAAGTAAAATGGCCCTAAAGAGAAAACCCACATGGACCTGCGCAACGGATTTGACATCAAACGCTATATCCGCACCATTCCCGACTATCCAAAGCCCGGCATTCTTTTCCGCGACATCACCACGCTTCTGTCCGACCTGCATGGCTTCCGTGCGGCTGTTGATGAACTGGCTTGGCCCTTTCTCAAAGGTGAGATCGACTACGTCGCAGGCATAGAGGCGCGCGGCTTCATCTTAGGCGGCGCTGTCGCCCACACGCTGGGTCGCGGCTTCATTCCCATTCGCAAGAAAGGCAAACTGCCTCACCGTGTCATCGGCCAGGAATACGCCCTGGAATATGGCGTTGACACGATTGAAATCCACGCTGATGCCATCAGCCAGGGCGACCGCATACTGTTGATCGACGATCTGATTGCAACGGGTGGCACCGCGGGGGCTGCCATTGATCTCATCCGCAAATCCGGCGGTGACGTGGTGGCCGCTGCCTTCGTTATCGACCTGCCGGATTTGGGCGGCGCTGCAAAGTTAAAATCAAAAGGTGTCAAAGTCCACACCCTCGTCGGCTTTGAAGGCCATTGAAAAAGGCCCCGCCAACCGTCAGCATTGTGATGCCCGCATACAATGCTGCCCCCTGGATTGCCGAAACAATATCAAGCCTGCTCAAGCAAACATTTGAAGATTTCGAACTGCTCATCGGTGATGACGGCTCAACGGATAACACAAGAGCCATCATCGAAGTATTCGCGCAGAAAGACCAGCGCATCAAACTGCACCTGCTGAATCACGGTGGGGTTGTTGCAGCACGCAATACGTTGCTGCAAGCAAGCGAGGGGCAATTCGTGATGTTTCACGATGCGGATGACCTATCGGTACCGGAACGCATGCAGAGGCAAGTTCGTCATTTGCAACAGCTCCCGAAATGTGTAGCCGTTTCATCAAATATTGAAAAGTTCACCGGCGTTCCTGCATGGCCCGCCGCAGTGGATTTAACGATATCACCCTCGGTCATTACCTTGACCAGCAGACTTTCAGGCTTGGGATACCACAAAAAGAATTTTCCTTTTCCCGCCTGCATGGTGCGCACAGCTGTGGCTCAGAACATCGGTGGCTTTCGCCCTTACTTCAGCTACGCCGAAGACGCTGACTTCATTTATCGGCTGGAAGAGAACGGCGAACTCGCAGTGCTTGATGAAACCCTGTTTCTCTATCGCCAACATGCAACCAACACGTCAAAGCGCGCACCCTACCTGCAAACGGAATCTTCCGTCTTGTCACGCACATTTGCGCTGCGCAGACGCCGGGGCAAATCCGATTTGGTGCAAGCGTGGCAACCACCCTTCTGGCGCATGTTTACCAGCGGCCTGTCGCCCGTCGAAATCGCACAAACACTTGTGGTGGTCGCTTATCGCTATGTGTGGCGCAGACTGAAAAACGCAACGCAAAAACAATAGCTTTCAAGTGTTAAACCGGAAGTGCATCACGTCACCATCATCAACGACATATTCCTTGCCCTCAAGTCGGAACTTGCCCGCTGTTTTCGCACCTGACTCACCATTGTTGGTAATATAATCCGCATAGGCAATGGTTTCTGAACGGATGAAGCCTTTTTCAAAATCCGTATGAATGACGCCAGCTGCCGCAGGTGCTTTGGTGCCGCGCGTAATCGTCCATGCCCGCGCTTCCTTAGGTCCCACGGTAAAATACGTCAGCAACCCCAACAGCGCATAACCTTCACGGATGACGCGGTTCAAACCAGGTTCAACCAAACCAACCGCATCCAAATAGTCCTGCTGGTCCGCCTCTGGTAGAATCGCAATCTCGGATTCAATCTTCGCTGAAACCACAACCGCCTTGTTGCCTTCCTTGGCGGCAAAAGCCTTCACGCGTTCCGAGAAGTCATTGCCCTTGTCAGCAGCCGCTTCTTCGACGTTGCACACATAAAGCACAGGCTTTGATGACAACAACCCAAGGCCACGGAAAATCATTTCTTCGTCCGCCGTGCGTTCAACCAAACGCGCAGGCTTTCCCTCGCGCAATAACACCAACGCGCGCATCATCAGGTCAGCCAATTCTTTCTGGTCCTTGTCGCCCTGCTTGCCTTTTTTCTCGGCAGCAGGCTGGCGCTTTTCCAGCGCATCCAAATCGGCCAGCATCAATTCGGTTTCGATCACTTCAATATCAGACACCGGATCAATCTTGCCGGACACATGTGTAATGTCGCCATCTTCAAAACAACGCACCACATGGGCAATCGCATCGGTCTCGCGGATGTTGGCCAAAAACTGATTGCCCAGACCTTCGCCTTTCGAAGCGCCCTTCACCAATCCGGCGATATCAACGAACGTCAAGCGTGTGGGAATAATCTGCGCGGAGCCCGCAATTGCGGCCAGCTTATCCAAGCGTTCATCCGGCACACCCACATCGCCCACATTGGGCTCAATCGTGCAGAACGGATAATTCGCGGCCTGCGCTGCAGATGTTTGAGTGAGCGCATTGAACAGGGTGGACTTCCCCACATTCGGCAAACCCACGATGCCACATTTGAAACCCATAGCGTCAGTCCTTCTTTTCTTCGCGCGGCGCATTGGGCCGCGGCGGATTTAAAACCAGCGCAACTTTACTCTGGAATTTCTCGTCTTTTCCCGCAGCCAACAATTCAACCTCATCAGCCACACCCTCCAGCAATTTTGAAAGCCACTCCCGCTCTGACTTTGCAAAATCACTCAACACATGCGGTTGGACCAGGTCTTTGACACCGGGGTGGCCGATGCCCATCCGCACCCGCTTGAACTCTGGCGTGATATGCGACGCAATGGAGCGAATGCCATTATGCCCCGCCGCCCCGCCGCCCTGTTTCACCCGCATTTTACCCGGCTCCAAATCCAGCTCATCATAAAACACATAGACATTCTCAAGCGGAATATTGTGAAATCTGACAGCATCGCCCACAGCGCGCCCTGACTCATTCATGTAAGTCTGCGGCTTCATCACCAGCACTTTTTCGTCGCCCAAGACCCCGTCTGAAATGTCCGACTGAAACTTTTTGCGCCACGATGAAAATTTATGGCGGCGGACAATTTCGTCCACCGCCATGAAACCAATGTTATGCCGGTTGCCAGCATATTTCGCACCAGGGTTGCCAAGGCCAACAAACAGCAGCATGGGGCACCCCGGTGGCGAAAAGCTTACTTCTTCTTTGCAGCAGGTGCAGCAGCAGCCTTAGGAGCAGCAGCGCCCTTGGCAGGGGCGGCACCCTTGGCGGGAGCAGCAGCTGCGGCAGCAGCCGGTGCCTTCTGGTTTGAAGCTGGAACTTCAGCAGCAACCGGAGCACCTTCAGCAGCCACTTCTTCCTTGGCTTGCGATGTCAAGGTCACCAATGTCACGTCATCCCGTGAAACTGCAGTCACGCGGTCTGGCAACTTCACTTCCGACAAATGAATGTTGTCGCCGATGTTCATGCCCGTCAAATCAACGGAAATCTCATCAGGAATAAAGTCGGCCGGGCAATACAGGTTCACTCTGTGCGAAACGATGTTCAACACACCACCGGCTTTCAGGCCGGGGGCGGCTTCCTGGTTCTTGAAGTGCACCGGAATAACAACCGCGATACGGGCGTCTTTGCCCAAACGCAAAAAGTCAACGTGCGTAATCCGGTCCTTCACAGGTTCGAATTGCACATCGCGAGGGATTGCGCGGATGGTCTTGCCATCAATGTCGAGGTCCACAAGGGTCGACAGGAAGCGTCCGGTTTCCACGTGTGGCAACACATTCTTGTAAGTCAGCGTCACCATTTGTGGGGCCTGACCGTCACCATACACCACACCAGGCACATTGCCCTCACGGCGAATAGAACGAGCGGCCCCCTTACCAGCTTGACTGCGCGCGGCAGCCTTAATCGTCACGATTTTAGACATCAAAAATACTCCAAAAATAAGAAAATCCAGCCTTCCTCCAGGGGTGAACGACGCTGAACGGGCGGGCTATAGGCGAAACAGGGGTGAATGGCAACCTCTGCCCGCCCTGCGCGAACGGGGTGGGACACCAAAAAGCGGTTGAAAGACGTATCATAATATGATACATGTCTGGGATGATCATGGGCCTAAAGGGTAAGTTTGCTGAACAGGCAGCTCTCGGCAAGTACGGCAAAGGCTTTCCCTCCGATTTGGTCATCAGGACAAGAGCAATGCTAACCGCTCTCGACGCGGCTGTAGTGCTTGAAGACTTGAGATTTCCGCCTGGTAATCACCTCGAGGCTTTGCACGGAGATCGCACTGGACAACACTCCGTGCGCCTTAATAAGCAATGGCGCATCTGTTTTATTTGGACATCCGAAGGACCGTCGAATGTCGAAATTGTGGACTATCATTGAAGGGACCAAGCATGAGCCTGATAAAAAATCCATCTCACCCCGGTGAAGTCTTGAAAGAACTCTATCTCTTACCGCTGGAAATGAGCGCTATCACACTCGCCAAAAAACTCCTCGTGCCGAGGACACGCATTGAACGATTGTTGCGTGGCGACACAGCCCTCACCGCCGACACTGCAATGCGCCTCGCAAAATTTTTCAGCACCACGCCAGAGTATTGGATGAACTTGCAACGAGCATGGGACCTCGCCAGCGTGCGGGAGACGACAGATGTATCCGAAATCAAGCCATTAATAGCAGCGTAGTATCACTCGCCCGCCGCCCAGTTGATGAACAGCACGTTCAAGTCCTCTGTTGGTTCAAAATCCTTCTTCCGCACCTCAAATTGTGTCGGCCCAATCTTTTTGACGCCTTCGCCACAGAAGCTGACCAAAGAGTCCTTGTTTTCTTTGTCCACTACCAGTCTGAAATCCTTGATCGGCCCCTTCCATGTGGCACCGGACTTCAGAATGTATTTTACCCATACTTCGCTGTAAGGCGCGGTGACATCGCCTTGCGCGCGTTTTTCCACCTGCTTGTCGAAAGACGCAAGCCACGAGTCATCGATGCAATGCGCTTTCACTTTGTCGGTGAAGAAGTCCTGTTTCCGCATATCGGGCGCCAAATTGCCGCCCACACTGGCCCCCGTTACAGGCACGTAGCTGTGTCGAACAGCAATCGTCTTTCCAGCCGGAAAAATCTGTGTACGGACCATTGACGAGCGTATCGGCCATTCCGGCGCGAAATATAAATCCGGCGGATAGGGCGCTTCATTGCCGGCATCATCAGTATATTTTGGCAAAGCGCCAAGCTTGATCAAATTCTGCCGCGTTTCCATAGGCAAAGCCAGAACAAGCTTCTCGAATTTTTCAACAACACCATTCACAGGCAAACCAGCGGCGACCACAGCATCCGTCACATCAACCTCACCCACAAAAGCCCGCTGCTCCAGCGTGATGGGAAAGGGCTTTCCATCGACAATGGTTTTGAATTTCAAGTCACGACCCAAATCAACAAGGCCTCGCGCGCTGTCATACTCTGCCGGCAGGGAAACATCCGGCAGCGGAAACATCACTAGGGCTTCCACATCTTTATCCGTCTGGTTGGTCATCAGGTAGTCAACGGTAATTTTGGACGGAGAAACATAAAGCTCCTCCTTGTCCATGGAAATCGCATCGGTGTTCTTCAACACCAACCCACCAATGCCAAGTTCAGAATAGCCGTCGTTGGCAAAAGCCGAGCCCGCCAAAATAAGCCAAAACACCAAAGACCGCATCATAAACTCCCTGTCATAAGCCCCTAGACAAAGCTATCACGCACCCCGAAGAAGTCGACACATTTTCACCCCTAAGTCTTCAACCGATACCCCGTCTTGAAGATCCACGCCACTATGGCCAGACACAGCACCAGAAACCCGAACGTCGCCGCCAGGCTCAACTCCACATTCACGTCTGCCACTTCATTGAAGCTCCATCGGAATCCGGACACCAGATAAACCACAGGGTTGAACAGGCTCACGGTCTTCCAGAATGGGGGCAGCACGTTGATCGAATAAAAACTGCCGCCCAGAAACGTTAGTGGTGTGATGATCAACAATGGAATGATTTGCAGTTTCTCAAAACCGTCCGCCCACAGACCAATAATAAAGCCCAGCAATGAAAACGTTATCGCTGTCAGCAACAGAAACGCAATCATCCAAAAGGGATGGCGAATTTCGAGTGGCACAAAAAACCATGACGTCGCCAAAATGACCACTCCAATCAACAGCGATTTCGCCGCCGCTGCACCGACGAACCCCAGCACCATTTCGACCGCGGAAATAGGCGCCGCCAGATACTCATAAATCGTGCCGGAAAACCGCGGAAAATATATGCCGAAGCTGGCGTTCGAAACCGCCTGCGTGAGGATCGACAGCATGATGAGGCCCGGCACGATGAATGCGCCATACTCCACACCATCAATCTGCTGGATTCGCGACCCAATGGCGGCCCCGAACACCACAAAATACAGCACGGTGGAAATCACCGGCGAGATCAGGCTCTGGCCGATGGTACGGAAAAACCGCTTCATCTCCGCCATGAAAATTGTTTGCACTGCCCGGGTATTCATCATGACACCAACTTCAAGAAAATGTCTTCAAGCGAAGATTGCTCCGTATGCAGATCATTATAACTGATCTTGGCCCGTGCCAGATCGTTCAACAATCCGGCAATTTCTGCCGTGCCCTGTTTTGAATCGAAGGCGTAGTGAAGCACCTTGCCATCGCCGTGAACTTCAAGATTATACTTTTTCAATGATTTTGGCACGGTCGTCAAAACCGTGTCCAACTGCAATGTCAGTTTCTTCTGACCCATTTTGCGCATCAACGTGGCCTTGTCCTCTATCAGCACAAGACCACCCTTGTTGATCACACCCACCCGGTCTGCCAGTTCCTCGGCCTCTTCAATGTAGTGTGTGGTCAAGATCACAGTGACGCCATCATCACGCAAGGTGCGCACCACATTCCACAAGTCCTGCCGCAGCGCCACGTCAACGCCCGCCGTTGGTTCATCCAGAAACAGGATTCGCGGTTCATGCGCCAGCGCCTTGGCAATCAAAACCCGCCGCTTCATGCCACCTGAAAGTGCGACAATCTTCGAATCCTTTTTGTCCCACAGTGAAAGTTTTTTCAAAATGCTTTCGATATATGCGGGGTCTGACGCTTTGCCGAAAAGATGGCGACTGAAATTGACCGTGTCCCACACGGTTTCAAAAATCGAGAGATGTAATTCCTGTGGCACCAGTCCGATCAATTTCCGCGCCTCGCGAAACGCTGTGACGTTATCGTGGCCATCAACCGTGATCGACCCTGAGGTCTTGTTGACAATGCCGCAGACAGTCGAAATCAACGTGGTTTTGCCTGCCCCATTCGGCCCCAGCAAAGCAAGAATTTCACCGCGCAAAATATCAAGCGAAACCCCCGTCAAGGCTGCAAGGCCCGAGGCGTAGGTTTTGGAAAGATCTTTTATTTCAATAATTGCATTCATTATTAAAATGTATCTATTATAGGATTAATTGTCAAGCGCTATTTTCGAGTTCTTCGCGCATTATTTCGAGCGCAAGCCACTGCTCTTCGGCACGTTGTAACTCTTCAAACGCCGCGGCATGACGCATGCTTGTACTTTCAAACAGTTTTGCATCCCGCGTAAAAAGCCCCGCGTCCCCCAGTTTTGCTTCAAGGATTTTCAACTCATTTTGCAACACTGCGAGTTTTTCAGGCAACGTTTCCAGCGCGTGTTTGTCCTTGAACGACAGTTTTCGTTTGGCCTGCAAAACCAATGGTTTTTCCGCCTTCAAAGCTGCTTTGACAGCCACTTTCTCCACTTTTTTGAGCGAAACGCCGTTACCCCGCTGTGCCACCATATCGGTGTAGCCACCTGCATATTCAACCCACCGGCCCTCGTCCTCGTGCATTAAAACTGATGTGGCGACGCGGTCGAGAAAATCTCGGTCATGTGACACAACAATCACGGTGCCAGGGTAATCGGCCAACATTTCCTGCAACAAATCCAGGGTTTCCAAATCCAGATCATTCGTGGGTTCATCAAGGATCAACACATTCGACGGCCGTGCCAATTCCCGCGCCAGAATCAACCGCGCCCGCTCTCCACCTGACAAGACTGATACGGGTGTGCGTGCCTGTTCCGGTCGGAATAAAAAGTCCTTCATGTAAGTCATCACATGTTTGACTTCGCCATTGATCGTCACCGAATTGCCCCGGCCCCCGGTGATCACATCACTGAGCAAATCCTCCGGTATCAAACTGCCGCGATTTTGGTCAAGCGTCACAATTTCTTGATTGGTGCCAAGTTTGACCGAGCCTGAATCTGGCTGCAATTGTCCCGTAATCAATTTGATCAGTGTGGTTTTGCCTGCACCATTGGGCCCCACCAGTGCCAAACGGTTGCCGCGCAACACCAGCAAATCAAGATTTGAAACAATCATCCGTTCACTGAAGGATTTCGATAGCTTTTTCACCTCCGCCACCAGCTTGCCGGAAAGATTGGCGTCAGACACCGCGAGCTTTACCACCCCCTGCTGACCAACATGTTCCTTCTGTTGTTTTCGTAAACTGCCAAGCAGTTCAACGCGACGCATGTTGCGCTTGCGCCGTGCGGTCACACCATACCGCATCCAATGTTCTTCGCGCGCTATGCTTTGCGAAAGTAAGGCTTGTTCCCGTTCTTCCTCTGCCAGAACCTGGTCGCGCCACTCCTCGAAGTGCACAAAGCCCCGTTCCATCCGCCGCGCTTGGCCGCGATCAATCCAAACTGTGCGGTTTGACAGAGCCTCCAAAAACCTGCGGTCGTGGCTGATCAGGATCAAAGCTCCACGTAATGACCTAAGTTCAGCTTCCAACCATTCAATGGCCGGCAAGTCCAAATGGTTCGTCGGTTCATCCAACAACAGAATGTCAGGGTCAGAAGCCAACGCACGCGCCAACGCCGCACGCCGCATTTCGCCACCCGAAAGCTGTTCTGGCTGTTCCTGCCCCGTCAGCCCCAATTCCCGAAGATAATGCTGCGCCCGCCATTGATCGCCCATCGGACCAAGACCAGCTTCAACATAAGTTTGTACTGTCTCGAATGCTCCAAAGTCAGGCTCTTGCGGCAGATAATGTACCGTTGTTCCGGGCTGCAGAAACTGCTCACCGTCATCAGCTTCAACCAAACCCGCAACAATTTTCAGCAGCGTTGATTTGCCCGACCCATTTCGCCCCACAAGGCACAGGCGTTCATCGTCAGCCAAAGACAATTCAACGCCATCCAGAAGCGGACGGCCCCCAAATGACAAATGAATATTTTTCAGCGAGAGAAGTAAGCGGCCCATGGCCGTCTGCTAGATCGTCGGGCCTTAATTGTCCACGAAAAGCTGTTGATTACAGGAGATACTGCTTTATTTGGAGTTCCGTCAGATTGCCACCGCAAACGACTGTTGCCACACGAATCGCCCTGAAACGCGACGTGTTTGCAATCACAGCAGCCAAACCAGCAGCACCCGAAGGTTCAACCAGCAGGCATGCCTTTTGATAGAACATCTTCATGGCCGCCATAATGGTTTTGTCATCGACGAGAACAACCTCATCAACAAGCCCTTCCATATCCGCCAACGCCTCCGGCACTGGAGTGCGCACGCCTATGCCATCAGCAATTGTGTTCACCGACGCCGCATTGACGATACGTTTGCTGCGCCAGGATTTTTCCATCGCATCAGCACCACTGGACTGTACGCCGATGACTTGGGTTTCAGGTCTTACAGCTTTGATCCACCGCGCCATGCCCGTTAACATGGCTCCGTTGCCAAGTGGAACCAGAACGACATCTGGCGGTGAAAACACGCGCATCAGTTCAACAGCGATAGTACCTGCCCCTTCTGAAGCCTCCACATCAAACCCGTCTTCTAACTGCACCCCGCCGATTTCTCGCGCATAAGCTCGCGCAACAAGTTTCGCCGCATCGAAATCCTCGCCCTGCAAAACCATTTCAGCACCCAGCTTTCGCATCATCTCAATTTTCAGTGGATTGGCATTGACCGATGCAAACATGGTAATCGGTTGGCCAATTGACCGGCACGCATAAGCCAACGCCTGCCCCCAGTTTCCGGCACTCGCCCCAATCACCCGCCGCCCGGCAAACGCACCTGAACGGTGGCGACGCGCAACCAGATAACCTCCGCCCCTCCCCTTGAAACTGCGGATGGGATTTGCGGTTTCTACTTCTATCGTCAAATTGCAGCCAACAGCTTCGCTGAGAGGCTCGCACTCATACTGGGGTGAATTCAGAAATACCGGATCAATAACGGAAAGTGCATCGACGATGGCTTTGAGCCGAATGCGATGTGCGGGCAAGGTATCATTGGGAATGAGCATGAGAGTGCTATCGTTAAAACTTCAGATTGCTGAAAACCCATTGTCAACAAACAACTGTTGACCTGTCACAAAAGCTGAATCATCCGACGCCAGATAAAGTGCGGCGCGGGCGACATCCTCTGGTTCGCCGATGCGGCCCTGCGCTGTGGCAATTGCAGCCTCTGATACATCAACCCCCAGCGCCGTAAGCTCCGCCACTTCGCGAACACCATGGGGGGTACGAATGAAACCAGGGCACACAGCATTGCATCGAATATTGCGTTCGCGAAACTCAACTGCGATGGCGCGCGCAAACATGTGGGTGGCACCCTTGGTCGTGCAATAAAGCACCTCGTTCGGTGTTGCCAGTTCTGCTGAAATGGATGACGTGCAGACAATCGATCCCCCACCCGCACCAATCATTTGCGGCAAAACGGCTTTGGTCATCAAAAACATCGACTTCACATTGACGTCATGCAACCAATCCCACTCATCCTCAGTGGTATCCAGAAACGGTTTGATGACAATTGTGCCAGCATGATTGAACAAAACCGTAATGGGGCCAAGTGTGCGCTGAACAATTGCCACAGCTGCGTTCACATCGGCAGCTTTTGACACATCGGCCTGCACTGCCATTGCCACGCCACCCGTGCGAATAATCTCATCAACAGTTTTCTGCGCAGCTTCCATATTGCGATCAACCACCGCAACCTTGGCACCCTCAGCCGCAAATAATTTGGACGACGCCCCACCCATGCCAGTGGCCCCGCCTGATACAACAGCCACTTTTCCAACAAGCCGATTTGGCATCAGGTCATCCTATTCAAACAAACTGGATACGCTCTCTTCGCGCGAGGTACGGCCAACGGCTTCGCCGATGAGCGTGGCAATTGAAATGACGCGGATGTTTTTTGCAACCTTCACGGCCTCTGTCGGTTGAATGGAATCCGTAATCACCAAATTCTTCAGTTTTGATGAGGTGATCCGGGAAACGGCACCCCCTGAAAGAACGCCGTGTGTAATATAGGCTGTGACGTCTTTGGCTCCATTGGCCAGCAACGCTTCAGCCGCATTCACCAGCGTGCCGCCCGAGTCAACGATGTCGTCAATCAGGATGCAGCTTTTGCCCGCCACTTCACCAATGATGTTCATCACTTCCGACATGCCAGCGCGTTCGCGCCGCTTGTCAACAATGGCCAAAGGACAATCCACACGTTTGGCCAATGAACGCGCACGCACAACGCCACCCACGTCTGGCGACACAACAACAGTGTTGGCAACGTCGTGATGCTGTTTGATGTCGCGCTCAAACACCGGTCCTGCAAAAAGGTTATCGGTTGGTATGTCAAAGAACCCCTGAATTTGGCCCGCATGCAAATCCATCGTCAAGACACGATCAACTCCGGCATGGGTGATCATGTTAGACACAAGCTTGGCGGATATCGGTGTGCGAGAGCCTGACTTCCGGTCTTGACGGGCGTAGCCAAAATAAGGAATTACGGCGGTAATGCGTTTTGCCGAAGCGCGGCGCAGTGCGTCGGTGATGATCAACAGTTCCATCAAATGATCATTCGCCGGAAACGAAGTCGACTGGACAATGAACATATCCTGCCCGCGCACGTTTTCCTGAATCTCGACGAAGATTTCCATGTCGTTGAAACGCTTCACCACAGCCTTGGTAATCGGCATGTGGAGATAAGAGCAGATCGACTCGGCCAGTGGGCGGTTGGAGTTGCCGGAGATGATTTTCATCATAGGGGCGAGAGGCCTTGTGCGTAGCGTGAAGACTGCGGCGGTCTCTAACACCCTGAACACGCCCTGAGAAGGGGCGGCCTGACGCCATGCACAACTATTGTAAACATGGTCTAGCTGGCATGGCGGTAGGCTGCCATGACCAGCCCCCGCACTTCAGACAATGCCCCCTCGACCAGTTCAAGAAACAACAGGCGTTTAGGATCTGTGGGTCCCGGTAAAAGCAGCTGCCCCTCCGGCACTTGCGTAAAGCCCACCCGCGCGTAGTAAGGCGCATCGCCTACCAGCAGCACCAGCTTGTGGCCAGCGAGCTTCGCCGCAGCCAGTGTTTCGTTCATCAAAAACCTGCCAATTCCGATGTTCTGCCGCAGTGGATGCACTGCGAGGGGGCCCAACAGCAAAGCACGCGTGCCCCTGGCACCAATTGCAAGTGGCCAATAGGAAATTGCGCCGCTAATGCCCACTTCCTCATCACGGATAACCTGTGACAGACCTTCGACGGCACGGCTGCCTTCGCGCAACCGGTAGGACGTTTTGGTGCGCCGCTGAGGCCCAAAACACAAATCCAAAAGATGCTCCAATGCGACATGATCGGACTCAACGGGAACAGAAAGCGTGAAGGATTTAGACATTTAAACCTCAATATCGAAGAAAAAGACTGGGACTTGTGCCAGCCTTGGTCGATAGGGTCAGGCGCACAATCCGGCAAAAACACACGTCAGGGAAGAACCCCGACGCAGGTGCTTTCGTCGCAAACATGGAGAGGCGAATGTCATTGCAACGCGCATAGCGGCACGGTTGCCAGAGGTCAAGCCAGACTTACCAATGCAGGGATGCGGGCTTGCCGTCGACGATCTCAGCAATTCTGCGGCGTGACCCGCCATTGACCCGTTCAGGCAACTGGTGGGCATCGAAGAACCGCGCATCGGCAATTTCCATGCTCGATGCAAAAGGGCGCTGTTCAAAATCCCGCAAGACATAAAAGGCCAAATGGTCGCCACGCATTTCCTTTTCATTGCTGTAAATACCCCTGAATTCCAGCGGCCCGCGTGCAAAAACCGAGGCTTCCTCTTCAATCTCGCGCAAAGCGGCCTCTTCACAGGTTTCACCCCGTTCCACCCCGCCACCGGGGAAAATCCAACCTGCTGTATAGGTGTGCTTCACCAACAACAAGCGCCCCTGCCCATCGATCACCGCAGTTCGGGATCCCAGCGTCATCCCCCGGGTGAAACGGAACAGGGGGCGGGTAACAGCAATCCTGAGCTTCGTCATCACGCGACGGCTGACATCATGGTCCTCGTTGATCTGCAACCGTTCACTTGTATCGCTCATACAACAGCCCTATGGAAACGCCGATCTCAAATTTGCTCCGGAACTGCCTAAACTCATGCAGAAAATCTTCAAGATATTTTTCAATGTGGAAGGCACAAAACCGATCATCGTTCTACTATGCTTGCTGTTGGGCGGTTTCGCCGAGGCCATCGGCATCGGCAGTTTGCTGCCGGTCATCGGCACGGTCTTAAGCCCTGACGGCAGCGAACCGAGCACCTTTGAACGCTATCTGCAGACAGCTTTCGATGCGATCAATCTCACGCCCACATTCACCAATCTGATCATTGCAGTCGTCATGATCATGATCCTGCGTTCTGCTTTGCTGTTCGGCGCTATGAGCTATGCCGGCTTTACCGCAGCGCGAGTTTCCAACATGTTTCGAACAAAGCTCATCAAATCACTGCTTGACGCACGATGGAGCTTCTACGCCAACCAAAGTGCGGGCCGATTGGCCACAAGCTTGGGCAATGACGCACGAGGTGCAGGCGACGCATACTTGATATTCGCCACGGTTGCTGCCTGTTGTGTGCAAATTTTTGCCTACTCGACGATTGCCATTCTGATAAACTGGAAAGTTGCAACTTTAGCGATTTTGGGAGGTCTTCTGATCAGCGTCGTGTCGGCCAAGCTCATCACGATTGCTAAACGATCGAGTTACAAACAGACTGATCGCATTGGCATCATTTCCGCAGACATGTTGGAAATGCTGCACAACATCAAAGCGCTGAAATCCATGAACCGGGCTGAGCCGATGCTCAGTCACCTCAGTCAGGTTTTGAAAAAACTGAAGAAGAATATTTATACAGCGGTTGCAGCGAAATACGGTTTGACCTACGGCAACGATGTACTGGTTGTGCTGCTGGTTGGCCTCGGAGCTTATTTCTCGCACATACACGCCGGTATTCCGCTGCCTGAAATGTTTGTGTTTGGCGTGCTGTTCTTCCAAGTCATCAATTATTGTTCCAAACTGGTCAAGCAAGTTCAACTGTCAGCCCTTTATGAAGCCGCATACGTGCGTGTAAACGAGGTTCTTGAGGGATCGAACGCGGCCCGGGAAATCAATACCGGGACCATCACACCACAAATTGGAAATGGCATTAAACTCGAGAACATCACTTTCAGCCACGCCGAAAAGCCTGTGTTGCAGAATTTGACCATCGAAATTCCCGCCAATGCGATCACTGTCATTCAAGGTCCATCGGGTGCTGGCAAAACAACAGTGCTGGATTTGCTTGTAGGGCTTTTGCGGCCGCAAGACGGGCGCGTAACAATTGGCGCGGATGATCTCAATACTGTGGACATGTTGGCCTGGCGGAAAAACATCGGCTATGTGCCCCAGGAATTGTCGCTGTTCCATGACACCATCCGCACCAACATTACGCTTCACGATGAAACAATTGCGGAAGATGGGATACGGCTCAGCCTGTCACTTGCAGGTCTCGACATGTTTATCGATCAACTGCCAAATGGACTGGAGACCGACGTTGGCGAAAGTGGTGCCAAACTGTCTGGTGGTCAGCGCCAACGCATCTCGCTGGCGAGAGCGCTCGTCACCAATCCAAAACTTCTCATTTTGGATGAAGTGACAAGCGCACTCGATCCTGCAACGGAAGATGAAATTGTGACGAACATTGCGCAATTGCGAGGACGTTACACCATCATCGCCATCACGCATCGCCCGGCATGGACACGCATTGCTGATCGACTCTATGAATTGAAAAATGGTAAGGCCACGTTGATCAAAAGCACGAAGAAGAAAACCAGGTCATGAACGAGATTACCGTCAAGCCCGTTGTCGACAAGCACGGGCGCAACGACTTCTTGCAGGTTCCCTTCACTGTTTTTGCTGACGACCCTCACTGGGTCGCACCCCTGTTTCTTGAGCGCTATGATCATTTGAATCCGCGTAAAAATCCCTATTTTGAACATGCCGAAGTTCAGTTGTTTGTGGCTTACAAAAACGGAAAACCGGTTGGCCGCATATCTGCGCAAAATGATTCTCTGAGACTGAAAACGTTCAATGACAACAAGGGTATGTTCGGTTTTCTGGACGCAGTAGATGAGCGCGATGTTTTTGCACGTCTGCTTCAGACTGCGGGCGATTGGTTGAAGTTGAAAGGCCGCACCGGCATGATCGGACCCTTCAACTTTTCCATCAATGATGAAATGGGTTTGTTGATCGACGGCTATCATAAAAGCCCCAACATGATGATGGCCCACAGCCGTTCTTACTATTGGGGCCATCTGGAAGCACTTGGCCTTACCAAAGCCAAAGACGTGATTGCTTACCACTATGACATGGAAGCAACGCCCCCACTATTGCAACGCATCCGACAACGTGCACTTGCGTCGGGCGATTTTACGGTCAGACCCATCAATCTGTCCGACATGAAGAACGAGATCAATTTGATCAGAGATATTTTCAATGACGCATGGTCAAGCAATTGGGGCTTTGTGCCATGGACGCAAAGTGAACTTGATAAGTTGGGCAAAGACTTGAAGCTTCTGGTCAACGGCAACTACGGGTATTTTGCAAGCTTCAAGGGTGAGCCGGCTGCATTTGTGGTGACACTTCCAAATCTGAATGATTGGATCAAAGACATGAATGGCAAGGTCCTGCCCTTCAATTGGATGAAACTGGCAAACAACGTCATCAAGAAAAAACCAACTTCCCTGCGCATGCCATTGATGGGCGTACGCAAAAAATTCCACGACACTGCAACAGGATCGTCACTTTCAATTCTCGTGATTGAAGCTGCAAGAAACTATCATCTGGCACGAGGCGGAAAGACTGCCGAGCTTTCCTGGATTTTGGAAGACAACACACCGGTAAGAAAACTAATCGAAAGCTTTGGTGGCGTGCCCTATAAAACCTACCGCATCTACGAGAAAAGTTTGTGAGCACGTGGCGCGTGGTCATACTTGCCGCTGGCCGCGGGCCCGATGACCCCTTGGCCAAAGCCTTCGGTGTTGCGCATAAGTGCACGTTGCCGCTGCATGGAAAGCCAATGCTGGAGTGGGTTTTATCAACCCTTCGCAAGACGCAAATGCAAAAACCCTATGTCGTTGTGATTGATGATGCAAAGGTTCTCATTTCGACAAAAGACATCGAAATTCTATCGGCAGAAGACTCTGCCCCCGCCTCTGCCATTGCCGCAATCGAACATATCAAGTCCTACCCCATTCTCGTGACCACGGGTGACCACCCCCTGCTGACGCCAGATATGATCAACTTCATGCTGCAACGGTCGGAAAAAAATGGCGCTGACGTCAGCGTGGGCTTGGCCACCGCTGAAACAATCAATGCGCAATACCCGGAAACCAAACGCACCTATTTCAACCTCGGCGGCACACGGGTTTCTGGCTGCAATCTTTTCGCAATCACCTCGCCCAACGGCCTGAAAATGTTCGAGCGTTGGCAGCACCTCGAGCGAAACCGCAAAAAACCGTGGAAACTTGTGGCGGCATTTGGCCCGCTGCCAATGATGTGGTTCGCCATTGGCATGCTCACGCCCGAAAGGGCTTTTGCTTACATGTCGAAGCGGCTTGGCCTCAGGGTCGCTCCGGTATTCCTGCCCTTCGCCGAAGCCGCCATTGATGTCGACAAGCCGTCTGACCATGCTCTGGCAGAACGCATTTTGAGACAGCGACCGTTACCAGTTTGAAACCAGCTGCCGCGCCTGTTGCAGATCAACCGGGAAATCAACCTCACTCCAGCGCAGCCCGGTAATTTCAATCACGCCAATTGGCGTTTTTTTGGCAAGGGAACCAATGGCTGATGGAAACCAACGCTTCAGCCCCTGAGGGTCGCGCATGGCCAGTTCCAACTCAGCAACATACTGCGATGCGCCATCCCCACGGAACACATAAAAACCAATGGCTTCCGCATCGACGGTATCAACAGGCAGGGTCTTACCAATTTCAGTTAGCCGTGCGCCATCCATCATGACTTTCATGTCATCAGCGTCAAAACCGTCTTTGCGATTAACGGCAACCAGAATGGAACCGGGCTTCGGCTCAAGCAATCGCGCCACCAGGTCCGCACGAAACACATTATCGCCGTTTACCTGAATGAAATCACCAGTCATGAACGAACGTACCAGCCAGCAACTCGCCAGGTTGTCGGCAACTGCATAAAATGGATTAAAGACAGTTTGCACAGAAACCTCGAGCCGCCGTGCAATCACTGCCAGCGCCTGTTCCATCTTGTCGGTGCCATAGCCGGTGACGACTACAAAATCATTCAAGCCATTGGCCGCAAAGGCTTCTATTTGCCGCTCAACAAGCGTCTTGCCGCCAATGTCCAACAAGGCTTTGGGAAAGTCTGCCGTCAACGGCAAAAGCCGTTTGCCTTGGCCTGCCGCTAGAATGATCACGCGCACGATGCTTGAATCCGATTGTGTAATGTCTAAGTTGCCGTTCAATCGCACCCGATTCACCGTAAGTCAAACGAAAGTCTGAACGTGTCCTTCACGCTGGCCCACCTGTCTGATGCCCACCTGGCGGGCCTTCGCAAACGCGAAATTCTCCGGAACTTTAGCAGCAAACGCATGATTGGCGCCGTATCATGGTTTGGCAATCGGAAGCGGCGACATCAGCTCGCAATCGCCAATGCCGTGCGCGACAGTATATTGGACGCAAAAGCTGACCACATCGCATTGACGGGTGACCTTGTAAACATCGCCACATGGAATGAGTTTCCAGCAGCAGCAACCTGGGTCTCGTCATTTGGCCCGCCTGATCGATTAAGCTTTGTGCCTGGAAACCATGATACCTATGTTTCAGTGCCTTGGGAAAACGGGCTGAAACATTTGACGCCCTGGATGACACCGGACCGGCACGAGGCCAACGCAGAAACAACTCTTTTTCCATATGTGCGCATGCGCCGGACAATTGCCCTAATCGGGCTGAACTCTGGTCGTCCACAAAACTTTTTCTCGGCCGCCGGAACGGTCGGCGAGCAACAGTTGAGAGATCTCAAACACATTCTTGCAATGTTGGGACAACAGGGGTTCTACCGTGTGGTCATGATCCATCATCCACCGTTGCCGGGACTTGCTCCGCTGCGCAAAGCCCTCACCGATGCTCCTGCTCTGAAGCAGGTTCTTGTGGAGGAAGGGTGCGAATTGGTGCTGCATGGCCACAACCACCGTTTCATGCTGAACTGGATCGAAACCAGGTCAGGCCATACCCCCGTCATCGGAGCACCCTCAGCGTCCATCCAAGGCGACAAATTCCATGAGCCCGCAGGCTGGAACAACTTTCACATCCAGCGCAAGCAAGGATACTGGCAAACAGAATTGACAGTGCAGCGATGGTCGCAAGCTTCAGCACAAATTGAACGTGGCGAAACCATCACGCTTTCGCCACCTTGATCATGCACTGAATTTTCACATGCACCACACACTCGAAAAATTTGGCTACCCTGCAACTCTTGTGAAAGAGTTTGATCATTGGTGCGTATTGCTGCGTCCATCACAAGTGACACTGGGCGCATTGGTCTTGGTTTCAAAGAGCAACGCCACCTCCCTCGCGGCACTTCCACAGGAAGCATTTGCGGAGCTGCACGCGTGCTGCACGTCTATTGATGCTTCGCTCAAAAAGTTTCGCAGTTTTGACAAACTGAATTACCTCGCTCTCATGATGGTGGACCCACAGGTTCATTTTCACGTTCTGCCACGATATGCTTCAGCACAGGAGTTTGAAGGGATTGTTTTCAATGATACGGCGTGGCCTGGTCCACCTGACTTGAAGTCGGCGACCGCCTTATCAGACGCGACCCGCAGCAAGCTTCAAGGCGTCCTCAACCACGCCTTTGCCAATACCATGTAACAGGCTAAAGGTTTTGGAAATGGAACAACATTTGTGCTGACAATCATTGACCGATACGTGCTGCGCCAGATTTCCACGCCACTGCTCGCCAGCCTTGGAATTGGCTTGCTGGTGCTATTGGCTGAACGTCTGGTGCGTCTGCTGGATGTCACCTTGGGCAAGAAAAATTCATTCGGTGTCGTGTTTGAATTGCTGGCCTATCTGGTGCCGCATTACCTCGGCACTGCGATTCCTGCCGCACTCTTTCTCGGCTTGCTGTTCGGCTTCAACAAGTTGTCCAAAAATCATGAACTCGACGGCATGTCCGCAGCAGGCATTGGTTTGCACCGCTTGCTGCGCCCCGCCCTGATGATGGCGTTGCTGTTCAGCCTCGCTTCTCTCGCGATTTTTGGATGGGTTCAACCCCTCACCCGTTACGCCTATCGCTCGGTGTTGTTCGATGTCAAAAATGTCGACGCGTTTTATCTGGCTGAAGAAGGGGTGTTCATGCAGTCAGGCAGCCGCACGTTCATTCTCGACAAGCTCGACCGTAGCAGCAACGCCTTCGAACATATTTTTGTCTTCGATTATAATGGCCCCGGCGGCGCTGAAACCATGACAGCCTCGTCTGGTAAACTGATCACCGTGCCGGGCCAACCACGCCCCGTGTTGCGGCTGGACAAGGGACATCGCCTTTTGGTCGAACGCTGGCCAACATTGAGCGCTGGTGGTGCGCCCATTTCATCCAGCGTTTCTCGCTTTGAACAGACCGACACACCGTTGGGAAAAGTATCAAAAGACTTGTTCCGCCCACGCGGCGATGATGAACGCGAAATGACGCTGCCCGAAATTTATGCCCGTATGGACAATCCGCCCGAGTCCACCACCAAGACTGCCATGCGAACTGAGTTGCACCGTCGCATCATTAACGTGCTGGCCATGTTGATTTTGCCAATCCTTGCCATTCCCTTTGCGGTGGGTCGCGCCCGTAGCCCACGCGCATATCGCATGGCTTTTGCGCTGGTTCTGCTGGTCGCTTTCAACGAAATCATAGAACAAGGGGCAGTGACAGCGAAACTGGGAAATCTTTCACCATGGGTTTCAATGTGGCTGCCAATGGGTCTGCTCGCCTGCTTTGCCTTATGGCGCTTTCACGCCGCCAGCTTTCGCATTGCTGGGGAAGGCTTGGACACGGTGTTCATGCCGGTCACGGATGTCATGGGCCGCTGGACAAACAATCTGCGCAACCGAATGGGTTTGGGAGAGCGCACATGAACCGCGTCGCCCGCATGGTCAGCCGCATGATTATCATGCGTTTTGTGCCCATCCTCTTGGGGTTGAGCTTGTTCGTGATCACTCTTGAAGTTGTCACCTATGCAAAGGAAATCTTGGAACTGAGCAACGATGGTTTAACGATAATTGCAAAATACATCCTCGCCCGTTTCCCGGCTACCCTTGCGACATTTTTGCCAATCAGTTTGCTGTTATCGCTTCTGTTGACCGTCACCGAGTTGAGTTACCGCAATGAGCTAACGGCAATCTGGTCCATCGGCCTTTCGCCTTCGCGACTGATACTCACATTGGCTCCATTGGCGCTTGTCATCGGCGTCATTCATTTTGCGATTGTTGATCGCGCGGTGCCTGCTGCGGCACCGGTTCTGCGCAGTTGGGGCATTGCCGACTACGGTGAGAAGAAACTGAAGATTGGTGAAAAGGATCCGATCTGGCTGCGCTCTGGCACAGACATTATGCGCGCTGCCGGGGCCAACCGGGATGCGACACGCCTGTCTGACGTTGTCATATTCAAGCGGGACTCGTCAGGAATTTTATTGGAACAGATTTTTGCCGAAGCAGCCTCATTGGGACCAGAGGGTTGGGTGCTGCAAAACGTCGTGGTTTACAACAATGGAACGGCCGCTCCTGTTCGTTCAACACAACTGGTATATGCGGGAACGATGCGCGCTGCTGAAGCAGGTTCTCGCTCCGGCGACCCTGAAGAAATGACAATCTCGGATCTCTCATATTTTATCGCCAATGATGGCTTCGGCATTCGACCTACTTACGTTTATCAAACATGGTGGCATAAACGAGTTTCTCTCATATTTGTCAGTTTTATCATGGTGTGTTTGATCGTCCCGTTGGCCACCCGGTTCAGACGCGGCGGCGGTTTGGGTGTGTTGTTTGCGGTTGGTGTGGGATTGGGATTTTCGTTTTTCATCCTCGATGGCATTGCGGTTTCCATTGGTGAGTTGGGAGCCGTATTCCCGTGGCTGGCGGCCTGGCTTCCTGTTCTGGTGTTTGGCGCGCTGTCCCTGTATTTACTGGCCAAATCAGAACGGGTGTAAGTCAGGATTGAATTGTGGCAGAACGCAAAACTAGAAAACCAACAGCAAAAAAGAAGGCTGTTGAACAATCAGCCGTGAGTACGCCACCGCCCCCCCAGGATTTCACGCAAGCATTTTGTATCGTCGGAGACAACGCAACGCAACTGTTCGGTCTCACTCCTCATGCCCGTATCCGCGAACAGTTCCGCCGCGCCGGTTTGACCAATGAAGTAAGTTTTGAGTCTCGCGCTGCACATCATGGTCCGCTTATTTTGGTGCATGCCGCTGGCGTGCTTGATCAGCCGTTGGTGGCAGTACTTTTGAAGCGGCCCAACCTTGCGATAACCTCGGAAAAGGAAACGGGAGGCAAAGTCATCGCAGCCCACGTACGTAGAACCGATGCGGACTTCGTGATTGCCGCCATGACGACTGGCGAAAGTCTGACACGGCCCGGCATTCTCGTGCGGGCCCCTTCAGACATGGACGCCAACTTTTGGTCGGCTTTGCGCAAGCGTGAAACTCCCTATGCTTTGCCATTGACTGAAAACAACCAAGCCGCAGTGGAATGGCGCATGTTCATGGGCACCTATAAAGGTGCGACGGATTTGGTGACCAAGCATGTGTGGCCCGTGCCCGCATTCCACGTCACGCGCTGGCTGGCCCCACGCGGTATCACGCCAAACATGGTGACAACGGTCGGAGCGATAATGACCGTCGCAGCCTTCGTGCTGTTTCTCTACGGACAATTTGCACTCGGGCTTCTATGCGCGTGGGCCATGACATTTTTGGATACCGTTGACGGCAAACTTGCCCGCACCACATTGACGTCGTCGAAATGGGGCGATGTTTTTGACCACGGCATCGATCTCGTTCACCCGCCATTCTGGTATATGGCCTGGGGTTATGGGTTGATTTTCTGGGGTATTGCCTGGAGCAACCAACTGTTCTGGGGCACCATGATTCTAATTTTTGGAGGCTACATTCTTCAGCGGCTCATGGAAGGGGCAGCGATCAAATGGTTGGGACTTGAGATTCACATCTGGCGAAAGATCGACACCTTGTTTCGACAAGTCACGGCGCGTCGTAACCCAAATTTGATTTTGTTGACACTCGGAACGTTGATTGGCAAGCCGGATTGGGGCCTGCTGGCCGTTGCCGCGTGGACAGCAATTTGTTTAGGCCTTCATGGCATACAGCTTTTGCAAGCCTTCTCGGCAAAGAAAGCCGAAGGCACTTTATCGTCGTGGATGACTAAACCTTGAACCGTGCTGGCGTTATTATCAATCCAAGATCAGGTCGTGGACGGGGAAAAGGACTGGCGCTGGCCACAGCACTCGCAAGTCATCAATCAACAGCCGACACCGTTGTACTGAGTTCATTCGCAGATTTGGTGCCTGGCCTCACACGCTTTGCCAAGAATGGCATCACCGATATCTTCATCAGCTCCGGCGACGGTACAATTCAAGCCATCCAAACCTGGATCGCCGAAAGCGGGCAGTTCAAAAAAATGCCGCGCCTGTGTCTGTTGCCCCACGGCACCACCAATATGACGGCAGCGGATTTGGGCTTTCAGCGCAAATCCATCGATGAGCAGGCCCGCTTCATTTCGGCCCCCTCGCCCCAGGAATTGAGGAAGCGCCCGACTGTGCGCATTGTTAATCCGAAAGACCGCGGGCCGCTCCACGGCATGTTTTTCGGAACAGGTGCCGTTTCAGAAGCAACACGCTATTGCCAGGTGGCTTTTAACGACAAGGGCGTGGGCGGAAACATGGCGACGTTTGCAACACTTGCAACGGTATTGTCGAAAAGCCTGTTCCTTGCACCCAACCCGGGTGACCCCAATCGATTTGATAAACCCTACGACATTACGCTGCGATGCGATGGACAATTGAAGTGTGACGGGCAACAATTGTTGATGCTGGCCACGACACTTGAAAAGCTTATCCTGGGCACCCGGCCATTCTGGGGCGGAGCTTCAGCACCTTTACGTACAACCACATTTCCTTACCCTGTTCCCAGCATTCCCCGCTGGTTACTTCCTGTCATGTTTGGGTCTGAAAGCCGAAAAAGTCCTCCCGGCACGACAAGCACGGCCTGCCAAACCTGTGATGTCAAAAGCCCCACATCATTCGTCATTGATGGCGAGTTTTACGATGCACCTGTAGGCGAACCTTTACGCCTCGAAACCGGTCCAATGATCGACTACATTGTGGCATGAACACTGATTTACAGAGTTACGTTATTCGCACCTCGCAAGCGGCAGGGCACACATCGATCTCTGAACTTGCAAATGTCATCTGCGCCAAACATAAAGATGTCATGGCGGTGTTGGCCTATGGCTCTGCTTTGCGGGATGCAAATCCAGAAAACACGCTGATTGACTATTATCTGCTCACGCAGAGCATTGGTGGTGTTTCTGAAAACTCGGTCTCCCGATTGCTTTGCCAGAGAATTCCACCGAACGTCTACTATGCCGAAGCCACTCTGGGCGGGAAAAACGTTCGCAGCAAATATGCTGTGTTGCCCATGGAACTGTTGGCACAAAAACTTAAACCAACAACAGCCAACCCCTATTTTTGGGCGCGCTTTGCCCAACCCATGCAAATCATCTGGACAAGGGATGATCTTGCGCGAAAGCGTGTGCAACAATTGTTGATCCGCGCCATGGAAACAGCAAATGCCCACGCACAAGAATTGGCCCCATCCGTTCCGATGAGTGAAAGATGGGTCGCGTTATTTCGCAATACTTACCGCACGGAATTCCGCCCCGAAGATTCATCGCGCGCCGCACTGATCGTCGAAATGCAGCAAGAGCATTTCGAAACCATTTCCAAACTTGCTAACCCAGTAACACCAGCGGCCATGCCGTGGAGTTTGCGCCGTTGGCAGGGCAAGGCACTGTCGCTTGCACGCTTGCTGAAAGCAGCTTTCACATTCCAAGGTGGAGCCGACTATGCCGCCTGGAAAATCAAACGTCATTCAGGTGTCGATATTCCTATCACTGATTGGCACCGCCGCCATCCGATATTGGCGTCTCTTCTTCTGCTGCCAAAACTTTTGCGCAAAGGCGGGTTGAAATGATCAGCCCTTCACGATCTTGCCGAACACATCAATGATCTTGTCAATGTCATCAAAACTGTGTGCCGCTGAAACCGAGCAGCGCAACAAGCACAAGCGGTTCGGCGTTCCAGGTGGCAGTGCGATGTTGACATAAACGCCGGCCTGCAAAATTGCATTCCACATTTGAATGGTGGAAATTTCGTCTTTGCATTTCACCGCAATGACGGGACTGACCACATCGCACCCCATCTCAAATCCGAGCTTTTTAAAACCATTGAACAAGCGGTCGGAATTGGCACGAATACGGTCACGCCGCTCAGGCTCGCGGCCCAAAACGCGTACAGCTTCCAAAGATGTCGCAATGGTTGCCGGTGATGATGATGCGGTGAACAAATAAGGGCGCATGGCGTAGCGCAACACTTCAAACAGCGGATGGTCCCCGGCACCAAAGCCACCAATGGACCCCACGCTTTTGGAGAAGGTGCCAACAACAAAATCAGCTTCATGCTCCAAGCCCGCTTCATCTGCCAAGCCGCGACCATTCGGACCAAGGACACCAAAGGAGTGAGCTTCATCCACCAGCAATTGAAAGCCATGCTTCTTCTTCACTTCGACAAATTCCTGCAGCGGTGCACGGTCGCCCAGCATCGAATAGATACCTTCGAGCACGACGAGCTTGCCGCCTTCTTCGCCTTCAGAACGCGAAAGTCGCTTGTCCAAATCTGCCGCGTCATTGTGGCGAAAGCGCACCAGCTTGGCACCCGACAAGGTGCAGCCGTCATAAATTGATGAGTGCGAGTCACTGTCCAGATAAATTGTATCACGAGGGCCTGCGAGGCCAGACATCATGCCGAGGTTGGCTTGGTAACCGGTGGTGAACACGATGCAGTGTTGTTTCTGCAAGAATTTTGCCAGCTCTTTTTCAAGTTCCGTGTGCATGGCGTAGTTGCCATTGGCCACGCGTGAACCCGTGGTGCCTGTTCCAAACTCATCCAGCGCGCGTTTACCCGCATCAATGGCTGACTGGGTGAACGTCATACCCATATAATTATTGGTGCCAGCTAGAATGGTTTCGCGGCCTTGAATGATGGCGCGGGTGGGCGACAAAATTTTATCATTCGTCGGCCCCATGGCGTTGACGCCCATTTGCATCATGCGGTCAAAACGCTCGATGATGCCTTTGTGCTTGTCGAGAAGATCAATCATATCACACTGCTTTCTTGACGCGGGCTTCAACAACCTTAACCAGATCACCAATGGTCCGCGTTTCCGCCACCACATTCATCGGAATTTCAATGTCGAATTTGTCTTCAACGTCCATGATGAAATCGAGAACACCAACGGAATCAATGTTGAGTTCTGCCGGAATATCCGTTGTAGCTTTCAACTCCACACCATCTTTGTTGTGGGGGCCAAGCAGGTTGCAGATTTCCGTTGTGATGTCTGTGTCCGTCATAGCTATTCCAAAATATCCTGTTGTTTCGGCTTTTTATCTTGAAGGCCACGCATCGGCAACATGCCTTGCGCTTGATACCACCGGATGGTCTGCGGCAACCCATCTCGCAATTTGATTGGAAGTGTTAACGGCCATCGCTGCCCTTTAACGCGCCAGTCCGGGTGATAGATTTGTTTGATCTGACCGCTGTTGACGAGAGCAGGTTTGCCTGAAACATTCGCCCAAACATCACCGATGTGACCGACTGCCAATGCGATTTGACGTGGAATATAAAAGGCTCTTTGTGGCACGGCAAAATTTTCTCGTGTCACAGCAACCAAATCTGGCCAGCTATAACCAGTGCCGCCATCATCCAACTCAAAAGTACCGACATGAGTATTCAATGCCGCTTCAACCAGACTTCGCGCCACATCTTCCACATGCACCATGCTGAACGCAGCCATTGCTGAACCGGGTATCAGTGCGAACCGCGACATCAAAGCCTGTAACAATGGTAACGTCGCTGTATCCCCCGGACCATAAATCGCGGCAGGGCGCAGGATTGCAATGTTCATGTCACTTTGAAAAGTCGACAAGACTTTCTCAGCCAAGGATTTACTTTCTGCATAGAAATTCAAGCTCGGCTCAGTGGCAGCCAACGACGAAACATAGACAAACCGATTGACCCCCGACGCTTTTGCCGCCTCGGCCACAGCCAAGGTCCCGGCAACATTCACATCCATATAAGCGCTGCGTGAGATGGCTGTCACTGCACCCGCGATATGCAATACGACACCGACATTTTTCGCAAGTTCAAGCAGTGCGCTCGGGGTTTTCAAGTCCCCCACGACCGTCTTCACATCCGGATGGAGATT
>JANOPL010000173.1:0-4718 GCA_031421835.1 Hyphomicrobiales bacterium
TTTGCCGAAAGTACAAATGCCCCTGCCCCATCACCAAACAGCACGCAAGTTCCGCGATCGGTCCAATCCAGAATTCGGGAGAATGTTTCCGAACCAATCACCAGCGCGTGTTTGGCTTGCCCCGCCTTGATCAAGGCATCCGCCGTCACCAGCGCATAGACGAAGCCTGAGCAAACGGCTTGCACATCAAATGCAGACCCATTGCGAATGCCAAGATCGGCCTGCACCAGTGTGGCCGTTGCTGGAAAGGTTTGGTCAGGCGTTGAGGTGGCGAGAACGATCAGGTCAATATCTTCGGCTTTCACACCTGCTGCTGCCATGGCTTCGCGTGCGGCGTCAACGGCAAGGCTCCGCGTGGTTTCACTGTCATCAGCGATGTGACGGGCGTGTATCCCTGTGCGCTCCACGATCCATTCATGGGACGTATCGACAATTTTGCTGAGATCGTGATTGGTCATGATGCGCTTGGGCAGCGCTGATCCAACACCTGTTACACAACTTGTAATCATATCGCTTTATTCCGCCGCTTTTGCTTGAGGCTCGAGGATCGAATGCACTTGGGCAACATCCTCTGCGATTTTTGCGACAAGACCATTTTTGACCATTTCAATTGAAACATCGATGGCAGTGGCAAAGCCCAGAGCATCTGTCCCGCCGTGGCTTTTGACCACAACGCCCCTTAATCCCACAAATACGCCGCCATTGTGTTTGCGGGGGTCAAGCCGCTCTTTGAAAGCTCGAAACGCACCCTGTGCGAGAAAAGCCCCAATGCGCGACAGCAGCGTGCTTGTTAAGGCGGCCCGCAAAAAACTGCTGATTTGTTTGGCCGTACCTTCGGCGGTTTTCAGCGCAACGTTGCCAGTAAAGCCTTCAGTCACGACAACATCGACTGTTCCCTTGCTGATATCATCGCCTTCAACATTGCCATAAAAATGGATGGGAAGCGGCATCTCGCGCAACAGGCGGCCAGCTTCTTTCACTGACTCGTTACCTTTTATTTCTTCAACGCCAACGTTGAGCAAACCGACAGTTGGCTGCTCGAGCCCGAACAGGCTGCGGGCCATGGCTTCGCCCATGACAGCAAATTCCAGAAGCTGTCGGGCGTCAGCACCCACGGTGGCCCCCACATCCAACACGACGCTTTCGCCTTTTTGCGTGGGCCATAAAACAGCAATCGCAGGCCGCTCAATGCCCGGTAATGTTTTCAACACAAAGCGCGACATGGCCATCAAGGCGCCGGTGTTTCCGGCTGAGACTGCGGCCTGGGCCTTGCCGTCGCGCACGGCTTCGATGGCTTGCCACATGCTGCTTTTGCCCCGGCCACGGCGCAGCGCCTGGCTTGGTTTATCGTCCATGGCCACAGCCACATCGGTGTGGTGAATGGTTGCAACGGCTTTCAGCTTGGGATGGCGCGCCAGCAACGGCGCAATTTTTGCCTCGTCGCCATAAAGCAAGAAGCCAAAACCGGGATGGCGTTCAGCGGCAAGAGCGGCGCCCGGCACAACTGTTTCCGGGCCATGGTCGCCGCCCATGGCGTCTAATGCGATGGTGAAGTGTTTCGTCATAAATTGCGAGAGAATCGCCCCTGCTGTTGTGTTCCGGCCTTATCGGCAAAATAAAGGCTTCAAGCCCTGAAACAACACCTATTTTGGGGCGCTATCTTTTGCGGGGTTCCATGCGTAACACATTGAAGGGGTTTGGTTTGTCGGGAATATCATCGGTTTTTTCAACAATCGCGGACTGAAATGCTTCGCCCGGTTTGCGGGGGTAAGGGTCAAGTTCGAGGGCCAAGGTCTCTGCCACGACCTCACCGACATCGATAACGCCGTTGGTGATTTGGTCAATATCTTCGTCGGCTTCAACATCTGCGCCTGATGGCGTGCTCAAGAAATAACGTTCCACTGGAAACACAACAGTTGAGCGGAATGTTTCGAGACTGACGACTGACTCCTGGTCAAGATCAGCTTTCAACTCACCGGTCACTTTCAAGCCACCGCCGCGCCACGGCTTGACTTTCAATTCCGCCGTCAGGGTGTGAATGGCGGGAACCATCAGCCGCTTTGCCAAGGCACTGCACTCGCGCGCATCAGCACTCAACTTTTCATGGGATCCCAGCTTGGGAATGCGCGCCACCTCCAAAGGTCGGGAAAACTCAACGGTCGGCTCGGTTGCACGTCTCATGGTTCAAACCTTATGTGACCTGACCTGAAATCATCAGGAGCGAATTCTGCCAGAACTTGCTTGGCTTGCAAACTCCATTTGGCCAACTCCTGTGCCTGCGATGCATCGCCGCCTGCGTACACGTTCCGCGTCACAGCATCCTGCATTTCAGACCCCCCTGCGGCCATTGCTGTTGTGTAAGCCGTGGCACGGCCAAAATAAGCTTCCGCCATTTTACGCACTTTTTTACCGACCACCAAATCTCCAACACCCACTTCACGCAGGGCCGAATCCATTTCGGCAAAGAAGCGGTCGGTCAAGGCCTGACGCAAGTCTTCAGCTTCTGTACCAAAGTCCCGCATGCGGTCCATGGCGAGAAAAACATGGAGCACCATCATGTCGAAACGACCATCCAAAGTGTCGGGCACTTTCCACTCAGAATAGAATTTCGGTTGCCGTGCCGCAGCCACAATTGCTGCATAGAGAGCATCGGAAGGGTCTGGCTTTTTTCGGCCAAACAGGTGTTGTAAAATCATCGTCTTGCCCCGGTTGTTTGAAACATGCAAAAGGCTTTCATGTCGTTATTTCCTGAATCATATACGTTGCACCGCACGGTTTTAGTGCTTTCAATTGTGGGCCTTGTGGCAGGCTGCTCGCCGGAGATCAACCGCCGTGGCTATTACGCGAAAGCCGGCGCATTGGCACAGGTGGCAGAGGGCATGCCGAAAACCGAGGTTGAGGGCATCATGGGCTCTCCTTCGACCACGGCGTCCGTGAATTTCCAGGGCGACAGTTACTATTATATTTCGTCAGTCACACAAGGCCGCTCGTTCCTTGAGCCAAAGGAAATCAGCCGCGAGGTGATTGCGGTGCGCTTCGACCAGCAAGACCAGGTGACCAGTGTGGCGCAATACGGTTTGGAAGACGGTCGCGTCATTGATCTCAATACACGCAAAACACCGGTGGCCGGTGCCGAGTTCTCAATTCTGAAAGAACTTCTGCGCAGTGGCGGCACCGTCGCACCCGGCAGCAACATCCAACGCAAGCTGTAACGTTCATTCAGTTTACATTCAGACTGCGGCGACTATTTCAAACTCCATTATTCAAAAGGAGTTTGAAATGAAGAGATTTTTGATTGCAGCAACTTTGGTCGCGGCAACAGTTATGCCAGCTGCGGCTTCGGCATTCTGGCACGGTACAGTGATCGGCGTTGCCAACTGGGATGAACTCAATGTGCGCAAATGGCCATCAGCACAATCCAAAATCATTGATGTCTACGACAACGGCGACAATGTCAGCCTGACCGGGCGCTGCAAGGACATTGTTTCAAACTGGAGCTTCCGTGTCGACGGTGGCCACTCTTCTGCGTGGAAATACAGCCGCATGAAGCGGCCAAACGTGTGGTGCCAAGTGTCATCACCCAACAATCAAGTCGGCTGGGTGCGCGGCGCTTTCGTCTGGCCTGATTGAGGGACAGCGTAATCAACATGGCAGCCGTCATGCCATTGCAGCCATTGCAGCATGGCGGCAGCCGCTGAAATTATGTATCGCCTGAACTCCAGAACTTCAGGACGTACATGATTTCGAATTCCACTCGCCCGATTCAGTCGCCACTCCGCGGCATCATGCTGGTATTGCTGGCCTGTATGCTGTTCGCCTGTATGGATACTGCAGGAAAGTATCTGATGACCAAATTCAGTGTGCCACTCGTTGCCACTGTTCGGTACGGATTACATTTGATTATTCTGACGGCCTTGATGGCACCTCGCCATGGCCAAACCCTGTGGAAAACACGGCGCACCGGGCTGGTGCTCTTGCGTGGCGCAAGTCTTGCGATTGCCACTCTGTTTGCCGGTTTGGCCCTGCAACTCATGCCGGTGGGTGAAACCGTGGCGATATTTTATCTGCAAGGTTTTGGCGTCATGTTGGCGGCAGGTTATTTTTTGGGTGAGCGCATGAGTCTTGTGGGATGGACAGGCGCCATCGCGGGTTTTGCAGGCGTGTTGCTGATTGCACGGCCTGGCAGTGCGCTTGAGCCGCTTGGCGTTGTTTTTGCGCTGACGTGTGCTGCCGTGTCCGTTGTGTACGTTCTGTTATCACGCGTCTTGAGCACAACCGAAAGCACAATGGCCTTGTTATTCTATGTGGGCGTTGCCGGAGTCTTGGTGTTTGGCACGATGTTGTCGTTTCATTGGCAAAGCTACACCTACGCGTGGCTCGACATAGCCTTGTTGGGTTTTATGGGGGCAGCAGCCCTGACGGCCCATTTCCTGTTTACAGCTGCCTATCGCTATGCGCCCGCATCACTGTTGGCACCCTTCAACTACTTTCACATCGCCTTGGCGGTGATCATGAGTTGGCTGGTCTACAGTCACGTCCCCGATTTGCCCGCACTCATCGGAATGGCCATGATCGCCATTGCGGGGGCTACTATTGCGCTACATATGCATGTGTCCAAGCACAAAGTTTCATGAGAGAAGCAGCCGCAGAATGAGTATTACTTGACTTTTGTACAGTGTATTGTACAATAACGCTTATGGACGTGATCAGCTATTCCG
>JANOPL010000174.1:0-8337 GCA_031421835.1 Hyphomicrobiales bacterium
GAACTTGCTGACAAGGGCTTTCTTGTAACGACGTCAGACGACCTGATCAACTGGGCCCGCACAGGGTCCCTGATGTGGATGACATTTGGACTTGCCTGTTGTGCTGTTGAAATGATGCACACATCAATGCCGCGCTATGACCTCGAGCGATTCGGTGTAGCGCCGCGCGCTTCGCCGCGCCAATCCGATGTGATGATCGTCGCTGGTACTTTGACCAACAAAATGGCACCCGCTTTGCGCAAAGTTTACGACCAAATGCCAGAGCCACGTTACGTCATCTCCATGGGCTCCTGCGCCAATGGTGGCGGGTATTACCATTACTCCTATTCGGTGGTGCGCGGTTGTGATCGCATCGTGCCTGTCGACATTTACATTCCTGGCTGTCCGCCCACGGCTGAAGCTTTGCTGTACGGCATCCTGATGTTGCAGAAAAAAATCCGCCGCACTGGAACGATTGAGCGTTGATATGTCGATAGACTTGAACACATTAGGTGCGCACATCGCCGCGAAACTGGCCGTTGAGTTTTCAATCGCCTATGGCGAGCTCACGGTTCATACGGATGCGGAGAACATCAACACAGTATTGACGTTTTTGCGCGACGACGCGGAATGCCGCTTTGTAAACTTCATTGATTTGACGGCAGCGGATTACCCCGAGCGCGAAAAGCGTTTTGATGTGGTCTATCATCTGCTCAGCCCATACAAAAATTCGCGCATTCGCGTGAAAGCTCAAGCAGGTGAGGGCGATGTGGTGCCTTCTGCCATTCCGTCATTCAAGGGGGCGGATTGGTTTGAGCGCGAAGTCTACGACCTCTATGGCATCGTATTCTCAGGCCACCCCGATCTGCGCCGGATTTTGACCGATTACGGTTTCCAAGGCCACCCCTTGCGCAAAGACTTCCCAACCACGGGTTATGTCGAGGTGCGCTATGATGATGAACAGAAGCGCGTTGTTTATGAGCCCGTGAAACTGGTGCAAGAATTCCGGCAGTTTGATTATCTGTCACCGTGGGAAGGCACAAATTACATATTGCCCGGCGATGAAAAGGCAAAGCAGTAGAGTTGCGAATAGTAATTAGCGAATAGCGAATAGGGAAAAATGACGAGTGACAACAGACATAAAGTCATACAAGGACTTGCTGGTTTGGCAGCAGGCCGTAGACTTGGCTGTCACCTGTTACAAATTGAGCAAGACGTTTCCCAAAGAAGATTTGTTTGGAATGACAAGTCAACTCCGGCGGTCTTCCGCGTCCGTTGCGGCCAACATAGCGGAAGGTCATGGGCGGGAAAGTTCAGCGTCGTTCATTCAGTTCTTGAGAATTGCGCAAGGTTCGCTCAAAGAAACCGAAACGCATCTGATTATTGCGGGAAAATTTTGTTGGGATCGCGGCAAGAACTGATATCGGCACTGGCAACCTGCGACGCTTTGGGAAAAATGTTACGCGCTCTGTTACGTTCGATTCAGGACAAGAAATGAAAACCCTACTCGCTATTCGCTATTCGCTATTCGCTAACTTGGGACGAAGTTCCAATGACTGAAGTCTCCACCCGCAACTTCACCATCAACTTCGGCCCGCAACATCCCGCGGCACACGGCGTTTTGCGCATGGTGTTGGAACTCGACGGCGAAATCGTGACCCGCGTCGATCCTCATATTGGGCTTCTCCATCGCGGCACGGAAAAGCTGATTGAGACCAAAACCTATCTGCAAGCCGTGCCCTATTTCGACCGCCTCGACTACGTGGCACCGATGAATCAGGAACATGCCTTTGCATTGGCCGTTGAAAAGCTGCTCGGCATTTCGGTGCCGAAGCGTGGCCAATTGATCCGCGTGTTGTTCTCCGAAATCGGCCGTTTGATGTCGCATCAAATGAACATTCTCACGCAAGCCTTGGATGTTGGTGCATTGACACCCATTCTCTGGGGCTTCGAGGAGCGCGAAAAGCTGAACGGTTTTTATGAACGCGCATCGGGAAGCCGCATGCACGCCGCCTATTTCCGCCCCGGTGGTGTACACCAGGACATTCCACAGAAATTGATCGACGACATCGGCAACTTTGCCACCAAGAATGTCAAAATTCTCGACGACGTTGAAACCCTGTTAACGGGCAACCGCATTTTCAAACAGCGCAACGTCGATATCGGCGTCATCACCTTGGAAGATTGCTTCCAGTGGGGTTTTTCCGGTGTCATGGTGCGGAGCGCTGGTGCCGCTTGGGATTTGCGGAAATCCCAACCCTATGAATGCTATGCCGAGATGGACTTCGACATTCCCGTGGGCAAAAATGGCGACAACTATGATCGCTATGTCCTGCGCGTGCAGGAAATGCGCGAGTCCTTGAAGATCATGCATCAATGTGTGGAGCAGCTTTCGGGTAAGGAGCGCGTGGGTCCTGTGTCTTCGATGGATGGCAAAGTGGTTCCGCCCAAGCGCAGCGAAATGAAACGATCAATGGAAGCACTGATCCATCATTTCAAACTTTACACCGAGGGCTATAAAGTTCCAGCAGGCGAAGTCTATGCCGCTGTGGAAGCGCCGAAAGGAGAGTTCGGCGTCTATCTGGTTTCGGATGGCAGCAACAAACCCTATCGCTGCCGCCTGCGCGCGCCCGGCTTTGCACATTTGCAAGCAATGGACTGGCTCTGCCGCGGCCACATGCTGGCCGATGTGTCAGCAGTGTTGGGCTCAATTGATATCGTGTTCGGTGAGGTGGATCGGTGAGTGTTCGTCGATTAGATCCTGTTCAACCCGCGTCTTTCGCCTTCACGCCTGAGAATCTCGCGTGGGCAAAAAGCTGCATCGCGAAATACCCGAGCGGCAAACAGGCTTCAGCTGTCATTCCGTTGCTGTGGCGCGGGCAGGAACAGAACGGTTGGACCTCGCGTCCGATGATAGAGTATATCGCAGAGATGCTGGATATGGCCTATATCCGCGTGCTCGAAGTGGCGACGTTTTATACCATGTTCCAACTCTCTCCCGTGGGCACCAAGGCGCATGTGCAGCTCTGCGGTACCATTGCCTGCCAGTTGCGTGGTGCCGAAGATTTGCGCAAAGTCTGTGAACGCAAAATTCACCCCCAACCCCAACATCTGAATTCTGACGGCAGCATGTCGTGGGAAGAGGTGGAGTGCCTGGGCTCATGCGTCAACGCGCCGATGATTCAGGTTTTCAAAGACACTTACGAAGATTTGACGCCTGAAAAATTGGAGGAGCTCATTGACGCGTGGCAGGCTGGACACCACGTCAAGCCCGGCCCGCAGATTGACCGTCATTTCTCGGCGCCTGTAGGTGGCGGTTCAACATTGAACGACAAGTCGCTTTACAAGGGCCAACGCAAATTCGCGCGTGTTGAAGCGCCGCCACAATCTGTTGCGCCCGTGGTGGCCGCAGCTGCGGCACCAGTGCCAGCGACAAAGGAACCCATTCCGTCACCATCAGCACTGAAGCCACCAGCCGATGAAATTCGTCCCGTATCTCTGGTGTCCAAACAAGTGGAAGCGCAGATCAAAGCGGTGAACGCCAAGGAAGCAGCCTCTACGGCACCCGGCATCGTAATGACGGAAAAAGCCCAGGCTGAAACTGGCATTGTGCGCGTGACCAAAGATGACGTGGTCAAATCCACCACGAAGATCAAGGCGAAATCCAAGCCCGCCGCCACCCGCATCATTGATCCGCCAAAGCCCGCGATCAAATCCGCTGCCCGCGCCATAGATGGCCGTCCGGAACTCCTGAAAAAACCGCACGGCAAGGCTGATGATTTGAAACTGATCTGGGGCGTCGGCCCGGCACTTGAAAAGCTGCTGAACAAAATCGGCATCTGGCACTTCGACCAAATCGCCAATTGGTCTGCGAAAGAGCTTGTTTGGGTTGATGAAAGACTCGAAGGCTTCAAGGGCCGCGCCAAGCGCGATGAGTGGATCAAGCAGTCCAAGAAACTTGCCAAAGGCTGGCGGCCTGACAACGCCGTCGGTGAAAAGCCGGGGAAGAAGTGATGAACATGTCGATGACACACCAACTCCCTCATCCTGAGGTGCCGCGCAGCGGCCTCGAAGGATGCGCAATGGAACTCTATTCAATCAATGCTTCGAGGGCCGCGGTGCGGCCACCTCAGCATGAGGGAGACTGTGATGCTCGCTGACAAAGACCGCATTTTCACCAACCTCTACGGCTACCATGATTGGGGCCTTGAGGGTGCCAAGCAACGGGGTGCCTGGCTTGATACCAAGTCCTTTATCGACAAGGGCAGGGACTGGATCGTCAATGAAGTGAAAGCCTCTGGCCTCCGTGGCCGTGGTGGCGCTGGCTTCCCGACGGGGCTCAAATGGTCGTTCATGCCGAAGGTGGTGGGTGAACGCCCGCATTATCTCGTCGTCAACGCTGACGAGTCCGAACCCGGCACCTGCAAAGACCGCGAGATCATGCGGCATGACCCGCATTTGCTGGTCGAAGGCTGCTTGCTCGCCGGCATGGCCATGGCCTGCAACGTCGGTTACATTTACGTGCGAGGCGAATACATCCGTGAGCGTGAACACCTGCAAGCCGCCATCGACCAAGCCTATGAAGCGCGCCTGATCGGCAAGAACAACATTCACGGTTGGGACTTTGACCTTTACGTGCACCACGGTGCAGGCGCTTATATTTGCGGTGAAGAAACCGCCATGTTGGAATCGCTCGAAGGCAAGAAGGGTCAGCCCCGCATGAAGCCGCCATTCCCCGCCAATGTGGGCCTCTATGGCGCTCCAACAACGGTGAACAATGTTGAATCGATTGCAGTTGCAGGAACAATTCTCCGCCGTGGCGCCACATGGTTCAACTCCATCGGCAACCCGAACAATGTGGGCACCAAGTTGTTCTGCATTTCCGGCCATGTGAACAAGCCTTGCAACGTCGAAGAGGCCATGGGCATTCCATTCCGCGAATTGATCGACAAACATTGCGGCGGTGTGCGTGGCGGCTGGGACAATTTGCTGGCGGTCATCCCCGGTGGTTCTTCGGTGCGCATGGTGCCTGCGGAATTGATCATCGACACGCCTATGGATTTTGACTCGCTCTCGAAATTGAAGTCGGGTCTCGGCACGGCGGCTGTCATCGTCATGGACAAATCCACTGACTTGATCCGCACCATCGCGCGTCTCGCTTACTTTTATAAGCACGAGTCTTGCGGCCAATGCACGCCATGCCGCGAAGGCACGGGCTGGATGTGGCGCGTGCTCACCCGCATGGCCGAGGGACGCGCCGAAAAGCGCGAAATTGACATGCTCTTCGATGTGACAAAGCAAATCGAAGGCCACACCATTTGTGCGCTGGGTGACGCGGCAGCCTGGCCCATCCAAGGCCTGATCAACCACTTCCGCCCCGTGCTGGAAAAGCGCATCGACGAATACAGCTACCGTTCCACATCAGATGGCGCTGTTCGTCAGGCAGCGGAGTAACAAATGCACATCGCTGAACTCAACATTGGCAAGTTCAAACATCCGACCTCGGACCCGCGCATGGCTGGGTTCATGGACAATTTGGATCGTGTGAACGCGCTTGCTGAACGCAGCGAAGGTTTTGTCTGGCGCTTGAAGGGCGACAACAACAACGCCACTGATTTTCGCGTGGGCGATGACATGGCCGTGAACCTGTCCGTCTGGACGGATGCAAAGTCGCTTGAGAACTATGTGTTCAACACGGTGCATGCTCAGTTTTACAAGCGCAAACAGGAATGGTTTGACCTGATGGAAAAACCCCACATGGTGTTCTGGCATGTGGAAGCAGGCCATCAGCCCAACCTCGACGAGGCCTATGCCCGTTTGCAAGCTTACGAAAAAAATGGCCCATCGGAATTTGCATTCGGATGGGCAGAAGTGATGGATGTGGAGCGCATGCGTTCCTTGAGGTGTGCATAATGCCAAAAATCAAAATTGACGGCGTTGAAGGTGAATTTGAAAACGGTTTGACACTGTTGCAAGCCTGCGAGCTCATGGGCGCGGAAGTGCCGCGTTTCTGCTACCATGACCGCCTGTCAATTGCGGGCAACTGCCGCATGTGTCTGGTCGAAGTCAAAGGTGGCCCGCCGAAGCCGCAAGCCTCCTGCGCCATGTCCGTCAACGACCTGCGCCCTGGGCCAAACGGCGAAGCGCCGGAAGTGTTCACCAACACGCCGATGGTCAAAAAAGCCCGTGAGGGTGTGATGGAATTTCTGCTCATCAACCACCCGCTGGATTGCCCCGTGTGCGACCAGGGCGGTGAGTGCGACTTGCAGGACCAGGCCATGGCCTATGGCAAGTCCGGCAACCGCTTTCACGAAAACAAGCGCGCTGTCGAAGACAAGGATTTTGGCCCGCTCGTCAAAACCGAAATGACACGCTGCATTCAGTGCACACGCTGTGTGCGCTTCACCACGGAAGTCGCAGGCATCACCGACATGGGCCTCACGGGCCGTGGCGAAGATGTGGAGATCACCACATACCTCGACCAGATCATTACCTCAGAACTGCAAGGCAACATCATTGATCTTTGCCCTGTCGGTGCTCTGACCTCAAAGCCGTATGAATTCAAAGCCCGCCCATGGGAACTCCGTAAAACCGAAACCATCGACGTGATGGACGCCTTGGGCTCCAACATTCGCGTTGACTCGCGTGGGCGCGAAGTGTTGCGCATTCTGCCGCGCACCCATGAAAACGTGAACGAGGAATGGATTTCCGACAAGACCCGCTTTGTCTGGGACGGCTTGAAAACCCAACGCCTTGACCAGCCTTACGTCCGTGAAATGGGCAAGCTGCGACCAGCTTCGTGGACGGAAGCCATGGGCGTTGTCGCACAAAAACTGAAAGCCGCAAAGCCGGACCGTGTTGGTTTTCTCGTTGGTGATTTGGTTTCTGCAGAAGAAGCCTTCGCCATCAAGGCACTTGCTTCGAAGCTTGGCTCCAACAATGTGGACTGCCGCGTTGATGGCTCGCCATTGGGTGAACATGGTGGTCGTGCGGGTTACATTTTTAATTCGACCATCGCAGGTATCGAAGAAGCCGACGCGATTATGTTGATCGGCTGCAACCCGCGTCTTGAAGCGCCCGTGCTCAACGCCCGCATCCGCAAGCGCGTCCTCAAAGGCGGCGTTACCATTGGTGTGATTGGTGATCGTGCGGACCTTACCTACGATTATCACTACATGGGTGCCGGGCCTGAAAGCTTGGCCAAACTCGCCGAACACGCGCCAGCAAAGGCTCAAAGACCCATGTTCATCATCGGGCAGGGCGCTATCGCCCGTCGTGATGGTGCAGCAATCCTTGCCCTCGCCGCGAAGGCCGCGGCCAGCATTGGCGTGGTGAAAGACGGCTGGAATGGCTTCAACATTTTGCACACAGCGGCGGGCCGCGTTGGCGCGCTCGACGTGTGCGCTTTGCCGGGAGATGGCGGGCTGAAAGCCAACGATATGATCGCGGCGGCAGGCAAGGGTGACATGGACGTCATGTTCCTTGCTGGCGCTGACGAAATCAATACCGATGGCTTGGGTAAATCCTTCGTCGTCTATATGGGGACCCATGGTGACGCGGGTGCAAACCGAGCCGATGTGATTTTGCCTGGCGCAGCCTACACGGAAAAATCAGCCACTTACGTCAACACTGAGGGACGCCCGCAAAAGACAGCACGTGCAACCTTCCCGCCCGGTGAGGCCCATGACGATTGGTCGATTATTTCAGCGCTCGCGAAGAAGCTGGGGTTGGATCTGGGGTGGACCACGCTTGAGGGATTACGTTCAGCGATGCACGCGATTGCACCACAATTGGCGTTGATTGATCATATCCACCCGGCTGATGCAGTCGCTTTGTCCGAACTCAGCGCAGGCGAGGGTGCGGCCTTACGCGATGCGTTCACGTCACCCGTGAAGGACTTCTATTTCACCAATCCGATTGCGCGGGCGTCGAAGATCATGGCGGATTGTTCCGCACTGAAAACCAAACCGATGATGCAAGCGGCGGAGTGACATCATGACCGAACTCGCACTCCTCATCGGCATCATCGTGTTGCAAAGCTTGGGTCTGCTGACCGCTGTTCTCATCAGCGTGTCGATGTTGATTTATTTTGACCGCAAGGTGTGGGCCGCCGTGCAGTTGCGCCGGGGCCCCAACGTCGTGGGCCCGTGGGGCTTGCTGCAGTCCTTTGCGGATTTGCTCAAATTCGTATTCAAGGAAGTGATCATTCCCGATGGCGCCAACAAGGGCGTCTTTGTGTTAGCCCCCATTATTAGCGCCACCCTGGCACTCGCCGCCTGGGCCGTGATCCCGGTGGCCGAGGGCTGGGAAGTCGCCAATATCAACGTGGGCATTCTCTATCTTTTCGCACTTTCCTCC
>JANOPL010000175.1:0-8087 GCA_031421835.1 Hyphomicrobiales bacterium
GGTTCAAAAATCCCAAGGGCCAGGGCTTTCACCCATTCGGCACCGGCGCGGGTCTTGCCCGCACCCCGCCCCCCCAGCCCCAGCCAGTTTCGAAATTAAATAAGCGGCGGCAGTTGTTGTGTCGGCCTCGCCCAGTAAAGCCACTGGTTGTTCAGTTCCACCACCTCCGGCACCAACAGGCTGGTCGAGATTTTCTTCGCCTCGCCACGACCGCTGGAGTCTTTCAATCTTTCCCGCAAGCTGTTCACGCTGCTGGTCATTAAAGTATTTGAAATCGCGGGTTTCCTTGCGGCGGCGGAGTCGGTCTTTACGTTCAAGGTCCATTACCTTTTCAAGTGTGCGCACCAGAATATTGGCCGAGCGGATTTGCCGCTCTGTGTTCAGCGACGTCACTTCCTCGCCAATGTCTTTCACCTGTGCTTCCAGTTCAGCGAGGCGTTGCTGCAGCACCTCCTTCACCCGTTTAATGGTGTTCGAAGTTGCTTCAGGTTTTGCAGGCTTTACAATTGCTGGAGCGGGCATGACTGCCACCTTCAACTTGCCGCGCAAAGCCCAACCCAGTTTCACGGCACGCGCCACAAGCCCCGTGCGATGCAGACCGACATCACTGGCAATGGCGTCAACGGTTTCCTGGTCCTGCTCATAGCGCAAGCGAATAGACGCCCAAACCGGATCATCCGGCGGCGGAGTGTGTGTCATGATGTGTGTCCTTAACTGATCCGGGAGGGGAGACTTTCGTCTTCACCCATTTCTGGAGTATCCACTTTTTGGCACATATGACCGCGCGGTGTCAAGCACTATTTTCCTGACTGCCGCATTTATTTTATTTTCTGGCTCTTTATTCCCAGCTAAGTTATTGTTCAAAAATGGACATCCAGCAATTAAAATATTTGGCTGCATTGGCGCGGGAGAAGCATTTTACCCGGGCGGCAGCGGCTTGCAACATTACCCAGCCCACCCTTTCCGGAAGGATTCGCCAGTTGGAGCAGGAATTGGGTGTGCCCCTTTTGGAACGGGGCCAGCGCTTTATCGGATTGACGCCTGAAGGTGAGCGCGTTTTGAAGTGGGCGCATCTGATTCTGGACAACTGGCAATCGCTGCAAGGGGAACTCGCCTCCATCAAAGGCAAGAAGGGTCAATTGGTGGGCCGCATGGTGCTGGGCGTCATTCCATCAGCACTTCCCAAAGTGTCACTGCTGACACAAGCCATGAACACCGCACACCCGGCCGTGGATTTTACCATTCTCTCGCATTCCTCGGAAGATATCATCCGTGCACTGAGTGATTTTTCAATTGAAGCAGGCATCACCTATCTCGACAATGAGCCGGTGGAAGGTTTGCTGCAGGCTGAACTTTACAGCGAGAACTATTGCCTCTTTGTCGCATCATCAAACGAGTTGGCGTCGAGAAAATCTGTGACATGGTTTGAGGCGGCCCAGCAACCCTTGTGCCTGCTCACCCCCAACATGCAAAACCGCCGCATCATCGACCGCGCCTTCGCCGCCGCAAAAGTTCAACCCACGGCGCGGCTTGAGACCAATTCGATCATGAACTTGATTTCGTCTGTGCGCAGCATGGGGCTTTGTTCGATCATGCCGGACTACTTTCGAACGGCTTTGGGAAAGCTGGAAGATGTCAGCGCCATTCCGTTGACTGAACCAAGTGTCAGTCACAAGGTCGGTCTGGTCGCAGTCAACCGAGACCCGCTCTCTCCGCTCGTCGCCGCTTTAATCAAGGCCGCTGCCCACATTTCGATGACAAAAAAGTAATGTGTATTTGCGAAGGATCTATTAGGCCGAGGTTTACTACATACTCAATCGACCTCGGTGCAATTAGGCCGCTTTAAGTTTTGTGGACGTAGAGTGCTGTGTAACAAACACGGAGTCTAAGTCATGAAATTCAATCTCATTGCCATCGCAATTCCGGCACTGCTCGTTTTCACACCCGTAACTTTTGCCGCTGATGCAACAGCCGTTTTCGCGGGAACCGTCCTCAACACCTGTGTGCTGACTGTTGGCACGCCCGGCATCATCACCACCAACGCCACCTACTCAAAACTGGATTCAGACAATGCAGGTGGTGCCGAGAGCACAGTTGCCGCATTGGCAACGGGTGCGGGATTTAAAATTTCTGCCATTGCACCAACCACATTCACATCCGGCAGTTCCACCAACGTGGCCTTCGCTGCAGACTACTCTTTGGCAGGTGCCACGTCTGCCACTGATGTAGCGGGGGCCACCACGACCACGCTTCAAGCGGGTGCTACAACAGTTTCAGTTGGCCTTGAAGCCGCCAAATCATCGGGAAGCTTCGAAGCAGGTGCCTATGCGGCAGCTGTCACGGTGCGTTGTGAATAAGGTTTTTCAAATCACCGTACTGACGCTTGCGATAACTGTTGCATCGCATGTGCAGGCTCAATCGGTCACGCCGATGCGCGGCGTTGCGAAAAGTTTTACGGACGAGTTTGCGATACGACTTACAGTCGGCAATCCCTACAAACGACCCATCCAATTTGATGTGCGGGTTTATGACGAACATTTCGAACCTGTCGACGCAACGGTGGGGGCGGGCGTGGTGAGAATAGGTGCAGAGGGCACACGTCAAGTCACGGTCAGGGTGCCGTTTCTGGGGGAAAGCAGTCGAAAAGTGCGGGTATGTGCCGAGGGTTACTTCGGCAGGGACAACAAGTCAGCGGTGAGGACACAGGTATGCGGACGATTTTTAGGACAACAGGTTGGGCAATAAGTCTTGCACTGACCGCGCTCACGCAGCAGGTCTTTGCGGATTCCAACTACTACCAGAACAATCAGCAATTTGGCGTGAACCTGCCGCAGGCAGCCCTGCCAAGCGGCTCTGACGAAATCCGCACGACTGATGGCTCAACCTGCCGATCTGCGGTGGGTGGTGATGGTGCATATCTGGACGTGGGTGTCGTTGGAGCGCCCCAAAACCAGGATATCAATGCAACGGCGGCGGCCTATGGTCGGATCGTTATTCCGCTTGGCAGCAAATCGAAGCGCATTGACTGCTCACGGCTGTATGATCTCGAAATTCAACGGTTGAAAATGGAACTTGAACTGGCCCGCATGGGCGCAAGTGGGCGGCGGAACACAGACCCGGCAGATTTCAGCTCAAACTGGGCCAATGAAGGGTGGGATAGCCAGCCCAAGCCAGCTGCGGTCGTTTTGAGTGAAGAACCCGCAGAACCAGTCAAAAAAGCCAAAAAGAAGAAGGCCAAACCAGCTGTTGAAACAACAGCGGAAACGCCAGGCCTCTATTAAAGCGTCATAGATGCTTCCGATAGCGCAATAGAAGCCATGAATTGGCAGTAGCCACCGCCACGATCTATACTCTGGTATGGTCACAACAATTCTAGAATTTGCCAAAAGCCCGGTGGAAAGCATTTGCGCCGCCCACGGCAATAAGCCTGATGCTTTGCTTGAAATTTTGCATGATGTCCAACACCACATCGGACACGTGCCTGAGTCCGCCCTGCCCGTTATCGCCAAAGCACTGAACCTGAGCCGCGCCGAGGTTTACGGTGTTGCCACGTTCTATCATGATTTTCATCTGAAGCCGCAGGGTAAGCATTCGATCAAGCTGTGCCGCGCTGAAGCGTGTCAATCGATGGGGGGGCGCGCGTTGCAGACCATGGCTGAAAACTTCTTGAACACCAGAATGGGCGGCACCACATCTGACAACAGGATCACACTGGAAGCCACATATTGCCTGGGCCTTTGCGCCTCGGCACCCGCCATGATGGTGAATGACAGACCTGTAGCGCGCGTGAATGCGGCAAAATTTGAAAAGTTTGTGGGTGAACTGACATGACCACAAAAATCTACATCCCCCGCGACTCAGCCGCCAAAGCCGTTGGTGCTGATGAGGTGGCGTTCGCGGTTGCTGCCGAAGCTGCGGCAAGAAACATCAGTATACAGATCATTCGGAATTCCTCCCGCGGTATGGCGTGGCTGGAAACCTTTGTTGAAGTTGAAACATCTGAGGGACGCGTCGGGTACGGCCCAATCGAAGCACGCGATGTGCCGTCACTCTTCGATGCCGGTTTTCACCAGGGTGAATCTCATGCATTGTGTCACGGTTTGGTCGACGCCCTGCCCTATCTCCAAAACCAGGAACGCCTGACATTTGCACGTGCTGGCGTCACGGACCCGGTTTCCATTGCTGACTATGTCGCCCATGGTGGTTTCGTGGGCTTGAGCAAAGCTCTCAAACTCTCCGGTGCCGCCATTGTTGCCGAGGTGACAGACTCAGGTCTTCGCGGGCGCGGGGGAGCGGGCTTCCCGACTGGCATCAAATGGAAAACCGTTCTCGACGCCAAGGCTGATCAGAAATTCATCTGTTGCAACGCTGACGAAGGCGACTCAGGCACTTTCGCTGATCGCATGGTGATGGAGGGCGACCCCTTCATGCTGATTGAAGGCATGACGATTGCAGGGTTGGCCGTGGGTGCGACCAAGGGTTATGTTTTTATCCGTTCAGAATATCCGGATGCGATTGCGACCATGAAAGAGGCGATTATTGCAGCGGAGGCCGCAAACTGGCTTGGTGCGAATATTCAGTATACGGATCATTCTTTCCACCTCGAAGTGCGACGCGGTGCTGGCGCATATATTTGCGGCGAAGAAACCGCGATGTTGGACTCGCTTGAAGGCAAACGTGGCATGGTGCGCGCCAAGCCGCCTCTGCCAGCGCTGCAAGGTTTGTTCGGCAAACCGACTGTCATTAACAACGTGCTCTCGCTGGCGGCCGTCCCCTATATTCTCGCAAACGGCGGAACAGCCTACAAAAACCATGGCATGGGCCGATCGCGTGGCACACTTCCCTTCCAACTCGCCGGCAACATCAAACACGGTGGCCTGGTTGAAAAAGCGTTTGGCATAAGCCTCAGTGTACTGATCAATGAGTTTGGTGGCGGCACATACTCCGGTCGCCCGCTTCGCGCTGTGCAGGTGGGAGGGCCTCTGGGCTCCTATATTCCAGCGGACAAACTCAATATTGAGATGGACTATGAAACCCTCGCCGGTGTTGGTGCCATGGTTGGCCATGGCGGCGTTGTGGTTTTTGATGATAGTGTCGACATGGCCCAGCAAGCCCGCTTTGCCATGGAATTTTGTGCCATTGAGTCGTGTGGCAAATGCACACCCTGCCGGATCGGCTCCACACGTGGGGCGGAAACCATCGACAAGATTGTGGCTGGCGAAAATGTTGCTGCCAATCTCACTCTCCTCGAAGACCTTTGCCAGACCATGACCGACGGCTCGCTGTGTGCCATGGGCGGACTGACGCCGATGCCTGTCATGAGTGCTGTCAAACATTTCCCTGAAGATTTCACGCGCAACCAGCGCATTGCGGCGGAGTAACTGCCATGCTGATCAAAGAAACTGACTATGGGACACCCGCTTCGAAGTCGGAAGTGATGGTCACACTCGAAATTGATGGCCTCGAAATCACTGTGCCTGAGGGTACGTCGATCATGCGGGCGGCAATGGAACTCGGCACCAAGATTCCGAAACTTTGCGCCACAGACTCCCTGAACTCTTTCGGCTCGTGCCGTTTGTGTCTTGTCGAAGTGGAGGGGCGTAAAGGTACGCCAGCCTCATGCACCACACCGGTTGCTCCCGGCATAAAGGTCCGTACACAGACGGATCGTCTGGCCAATCTTCGCAAAGGTGTGATGGAGCTTTACATCTCGGATCACCCGCTGGATTGCCTGACCTGTGCTGCCAATGGCGACTGCGAATTGCAGGACATGGCAGGTGCCGTCGGTCTTCGTGATGTGCGTTATGGTTACAATGGCGACAACCACACATCGGCTACCCGCACTGGCGGCGAGGAAAATTTCCGTTTCAAAGCCAAGGATGAGTCAAACCCGTATTTCACCTTTGACCCGGCAAAGTGCATCGTATGCAATCGCTGTGTACGCGCTTGCGAAGAGGTACAGGGCACTTTTGCGCTGACGATTGATGGCCGCGGCTTTGCCTCGCATGTCTCGGCCGGCATGGATGAAAATTTCCTGAACTCCGAATGTGTGTCCTGCGGCGCATGTGTGCAGGCCTGCCCAACGGCAACACTCACTGAAAAATCCGTCATCGCAAAAGGTCAGGCTGAACACTCGGTCGTCACAACTTGCGCCTACTGCGGCGTGGGATGCTCCTTCAAAGCCGAAATGAAGGGCGACGATGTTGTACGGATGGTGCCTTACAAAGACGGCGGTGCCAATGAAGGCCATTCCTGTGTGAAGGGTCGTTTTGCATTTGGCTACGCCACTCACAAGGATCGCATCACGTCACCCATGATCCGCGACAACATCACCGATCCTTGGAAGGAAGTCTCGTGGGAGGAAGCGATTGGTCATGCCGCCACGCGCTTCAAATCGATCCAGGAAAAATATGGCCGAGGATCCATCGGTGGCATCACCTCATCACGTTGCACCAATGAAGAAGTTTTCGTGGTGCAGAAAATGATCCGGGCTGCATTCCACAACAACAACGTCGACACCTGCGCCCGCGTCTGCCACTCACCCACGGGCTATGGCTTGTCGAAAACATTTGGCACGTCAGCGGGAACACAAGATTTCAAATCGGTTGAAGAAGCCGATGTGATCTTGGTCATCGGGGCCAATCCGACGGACGGCCACCCGGTGTTTGCGTCGCGCATGAAGAAGCGGTTGCGCGCCGGGGCACAGCTGATTGTGGTTGACCCACGCAAAACGGACTCCGTGCGCAGCCCCCACGTGAAAGCTGCGTTCCACTTGCCACTGATGCCGGGCACAAACGTGGCGATCATCAATGCGATTGCCCATACAATTTTGACTGAAGGATTGGAAAACAAAGCCTTCATTGCCGAACGGTGTGACCCTGTTGAATTTGGTCGCTGGACAGATTTCATCCGTGACCGGAAGAATTCGCCAGAAGTATTGGGGCTGGTGGCCGGCGTTGACGCTGAAGTCATTCGCGGTGCCGCAAGGCTCTATGCTACGGGCGGCAGGGCGGCGATTTATTATGGTCTCGGCGTGACTGAACACTCACAAGGCTCCACAATGGTCATGGGCATGGCCAACCTGGCGATGCTGACCGGCAACATTGGTCAACGTGGCATGGGTGTGAACCCGCTGCGCGGCCAGAACAACGTGCAGGGCTCTTGCGACATGGGCTCCTTCCCGCACGAATTGCCGGGATATCGTCACGTCAGCGATGATGTTGTGCGCCAGCAGTTTGAAACTGTCTGGAATGCAACGCTGGATGACGAACCGGGGCTTCGCATTCCCAACATGTTCGACGCCGCGGTTGAAGGCAGCTTCAAGGGTCTTTACGTGCAGGGTGAGGACATCGCCCAGTCAGACCCCAACACCAACCACGTGACCCACGCCCTCGAAAGCATGGAGTGTGTTGTGGTGCAGGATTTGTTCCTGAATGAAACCGCAGCCTTTGCCCATGTGTTCCTGCCGGGAACTTCGTTCCTTGAAAAAGACGGCACTTTCACCAACGCCGAGCGCCGGATCAACCGCGTGCGCCAGGTGAAGAAGCCACTGCAAGGCAAGCATGAATGGCAAGTGGTGTGCGACCTTGCGCAGGCCATGGGCTATGACATGGGTTACAACAACGCGGGCGAGATCATGGATGAGATTGCGGCCCTCACCCCCACATTCAAAGGTGTTTCGTTCAAACGGCTCGATGAATTGGGATCGTTGCAATGGCCGGTCAACGATGCGGCCCCAGACGGAACACCGATCATGCACATCGGGACGTTCGTGCGCGGGCTTGGTCGCTTCATGATCACCGAGTACGTGCCGACACATGAACGCACAACACGGGAATTTCCGCTCATTCTCACCACGGGTCGCATACTATCGCAATATAATGTCGGCGCTCAAACGCGGCGAACGGAAAATGTAACGTGGCACACGGAAGACGTTCTGGAAATCCACCCCCATGATGCTGAGGTGCGCGGCATTCATCACGGGCAAATGGTGTCGATTGCGTCACGCATGGGAGCAACGTCGCTGCGGGCCGATGTGACGGAGCGGATGCCGCAGGGCGTTGTCTATACAACATTCCATCATCCGG
>JANOPL010000176.1:0-12545 GCA_031421835.1 Hyphomicrobiales bacterium
TTGTCGGCCAAGCGGCCCATCAAAACACCACCAATGCCAAAGCCGATCATCGTGAGCGTGTAGGGCAACGAAGCCCCTGCCCTGTCAACGCCAAATTCCTGCTGCACCACAGGCAGTGCTACGACAGGTGCCCACAGCCCAATGCCGCCGATGGTTGCCAGCAGCAGCGATATAAGAACCCGAAACCATGAATAACGGCTGTCGGGCATATGAGTGGCGGCCGCCATCATGAACCCTTGCGCCGCAAATGTTCATTCAGCCTTGGCATGATCTCAATAAAATTGCAGGGGTGGTGGCGGTAGTCGAGCTGATGCACAAGAATTTCATCCCAGCCATCCCGGCACGCGCCGGGAGAGCCTGGAAGACAGAAAACATATTTTCCCGACACCACACCCGCTGTGGCGCGGGATTGCATGGTTGAGGTTTTGATTTTCTGAAATGAAATCATGTGAAAGATTACACCGAAGCCTTCAATTTCCTTGTCAAAAAGCGGTCGCATGGCTTCGATTGTCACGTCACGGCCCGTGAGGCCCGTGCCACCTGTGGTGATGACAACATCGACGTCTTTTCGTTTTACAAGTACGCGGGCTGCAGCGCGAATTTGGCGGACGTCATCTTTGACGATGCGGCGGTCAACCAAAGTGTGACCTGCGTCCTGGATGCGTTCGACCAACGTGTTGCCTGATTTATCATCTGCTGCTGTCCGCGTGTCGGATATTGTGATGACGGCAATGCCTGCGGGTAGAAATTCGCGCGGAGGCTTGGAAATTGAAATCATGTCAGTTCGTCCAGTTTCTGGCGAAAAGCTTGCAGGTCATGCCACGCTAGTCGCTTTGATGCAGGGGAACTTAGCAGTGTTTCCGGATGAAAGGTGGTCAGGGTGGGAATACCTGCCATGTTCAACCATTTGCCACGGGATTTGAAGATTGCATCTTCCCCGCCTGCCAGCCAAAGGCCTGGCAAGTGGCCGAAGCACAGCACGAGTTTCGGTTGCAGCAGGTCGACCAATTTTCTGAGCAGGGGCACCGACATTTTTGCTTCAAGTTCCGTTGGTGCGCGATTGCCCGGGGGACGCCAATGCAGAAAACTGGCGAGGCCAACGGCTTCCGCATTCTCGCGGGTTTCCATGGCTTGAAGCCCGATGGCAGCCAGCATGCGCTCGGTCAACACCAGATTGTTGCCCGCCAACACCTCGCCTGCACGATCTTCATCGTTTCTCGGTTTGTCGCAGAGGAGCAACACCCGCGCGTGGGCTGCCCCGGAATAAACGCAGGCGCGACTGGCGGTTTTTTTGAGCGGGTGGGCATCAAAGGCGTCAATCGCTTCCAAATATGCAGGCAACGACGTGATCGAAGCCGCAAGCGCTTCAGCGGCGGCCACACCTTCTGCACCGGCAGCAACAGCCTTCCAATTAACGGTGGGCTGAGGCGGAGGCTGGACAAGCTTTGGTTTGGGTGTTGGTTTGGTTTCAACTGCGGCAACAGCGGCGGAAAATCGATCCACCGGTTGGTCTTGCAGCACTTCGTCAGCGCCCATTTCGACCAACCATGGCAAAACCTGGCTGATGTCTGTTGGGTGTGTTTCGCTGGAGATCGTTTTCATGTCGCAGTAGAACGCCTGTTTTCCTGTTGCGAAATCCTATAACAGGGTCATCGCCGGAGGCAAAGCAAACAAGGGTTATCAGGTGTCTGACATGCAACGCGAAACAATGGAATACGATATCGTCATCGTGGGCGCAGGCCCGGCGGGGTTGAGTGCTGCCATTCGCGTCAAACAACTGTCGCCCGATACAACCGTATGCGTTCTCGAAAAGGGTTCAGAAGTGGGAGCGCACATCCTTTCTGGCGCTGTGGTGGACCCGATTGCCCTCAATGAATTGTTGCCTGACTGGAAAGAACGCGGCGCTCCACTCAAGACCACCGTGAACGACGATCGCTTTTATATATTGGGGCCGCAAGGTGCGTTGCGCATGCCCAATTTCATGATGCCGCCCTTGATGAACAACCATGGCAATTATGCAGTTTCATTGGGCAATGTGTGCCGCTGGTTGGCGCAACAGGCTGAAGGCTTGGGTGTCGAAATATACCCCGGTTTTGCCGCATCTGAAGTGCTTTATTCCGATAGCGGTGCCGTGCGCGGCGTTGTCGCTGGTGTGATGGGCCTCGGTGCAGACAGTCAACCCGGTCCTGATTTTCAACCGGGTATGGAGCTGCTGGGCAAATATGTATTGATTGCCGAAGGGGTGCGCGGGTCCTTAGCCAAGCAGCTGATCAACACTTTCAATCTTTCAGAAGGCAAGGAGCCGCAAAAATTTGGCTTGGGCATGAAAGAGCTTTGGGAGGTGAGACCTGAAAACCACAAGGCGGGTCAGGTTACGCACACCATGGGCTGGCCTTTGGGCGGCAAGGCGGGCGGTGGCAGTTTCATGTATCATCTGGAAGATAATCTGGTTTCGATTGGGTTCGTGGTGCATCTGAATTACAAAAACCCGCATCTTTTTCCTTATATGGAATTTCAACGCTTCAAGCACCACCCGCTGATTGCACAGGTGCTGCAAGGCGGACGCCGTGTGGCCTATGGCGCACGGGCCATTACCGAAGGCGGCTTTCAATCAGTGCCGAAACTGACGTTCCCCGGTGGCGCCTTGATTGGTTGCGCCGCTGGTTTTGTAAATGTGCCCCGTATCAAGGGCAGCCACAACGCCATGAAAACCGGAATGATGGCGGCTGAGGCCGCCGTTGCAGCGATTGAAGAGGGACGCAGCGCTGATGAATTGACAGCCTTCGAAAACGCTTATGAAAATTCCTGGGTTTACCAGGACTTGAAGCGTGTCAAAAACGTAAAACCGATGTGGTCCAAGCTTGGGCTGTTGGGCGGCGTTGCCTTAGGTGCCGTTGATATGTGGATGAACACGTTGTTTGGCTTTGGCCTTGGCACTTGGAAGCATGGCAAAACGGATGCGGCATCAACCGGGAATGCGGCCGAATATCCAACAATCGAATACCCCAAACCAGATGGCATCCTGTCGTTTGACAGGCTGACCAATGTTGCATTTTCGGCCACCAACCACGCAGAGGGGCAACCTTGCCACCTGCGCCTGACCAATGCTGAAATACCGATTGCGATCAACTTGCCGATTTATGACGAGCCAGCACAGCGCTATTGCCCGGCGGGTGTGTATGAAGTTGTGAAAACCGAAGGGCATGCGCCGCAATTCCAGATCAATTTCCAAAACTGCGTCCATTGCAAAACCTGCGACATCAAAGATCCGTCGCAAAACATCAATTGGACGGTGCCGCAGGGCGGCGATGGACCTAACTATCCGAACATGTAGACGTAAATCCGGTTAAGACACTGGAAACCATTCCGGAATTTGCGCGCAGTTTTAGTTAAAAATGCTGCTGGTCCGGCAATAACTTATTCATGTGATGGCGTTAAGGCTTTCTCGTTCAATGCGAGGAAATGCCATGTCTGGTTTTGCCAAAATGATTTGCCCCATCACCAAAACCGTTTCGCGGTTCAAGCGCTTGTTGAAAGACAGCTCCGGTGGAACCGGGGTCATGATGGGGCTGACCGCAATCCCTGTCGCACTTGCCTTTGGCGTGGCTTTTGACACTGCCATGATCTCGCGTGAGCAAACAGCGTTTTACCAATCGGTTGACAATGCTGCTCTCGCAGTTGCAGCCAATGAACGCTCCATGTTCCCGGAAAATGCGACTGCCGCAGAAATTGCCACGCGCGAAGTCGAAATGGAAACATATGCCATCAAGTATCTTCGTGCGAACTATTCCAACATCCTGAAGCCAAAACCAGACGGCGCGCAAACCGGCGAAAAATACATCCGCGTGGATGTCAAGTTGACCGGGCAAAGGATTAACATGAAGGCCGAGTTGGATGTTCCAACACCGTTCATGAGCGTGTTAAATCCTGTCAGGGGTTATAACAAAGAAAAAATTACGTTGAAGTCAGATTCGGTCGTTGAGCGCGCCATGCGTCCGATTGAAATTGCATTCGTGTTGGATACGACAGGTTCCATGGCAGACGACATGTCAGCCTTGAAAACTGCTGCCAACAAAATGCTGTCGACACTCTATGCCGACACCAGCCCAACTCAAAAGAATATGACCAGCCCGTTCATTCGCGTTTCGCTGGTGCCGTTTTCAGCTGCCGTGCGCCTCAACCCTTTGGGGCATGATTTTAACATTAGCTGGATCGACACAACTGGCGTCAATCCATTGTCGAAGCTGAACTTTTCCAATCCAACGTGGCATAATTACATGGCATGGGGAAAACTGAAATCAAACGCGGCGACCCCAAACCCTGCTCTGCAGTGGAATGGTTGTGTCGAGTCACGCATTGCTCTTGCTCCCGATGGCGCGAATTACATTACCTCAGATATTGCGCCGGATATCGCGAACCCTCACAGTTTGTTCCCAGCCTATTTTAATCCGGATAGTCCGTCTTGGCATCCAATGACGAGCAGCAATAAAAACAGATGGTATAACGCATCGGGCTCTTCGCAGGGCAACGGTACTTGGAACAATAACTATATCGGTAGCTATATTGAATTCCCTAACTTGAGTTCAAACGATGCTTCGCTGCTGGCTCCCTCAGGCTCGCGCCGGACGGGTTTCGATGATTCAGGAATCGGTAACCGCAACACCGTCTTCAATGATCGTTTCAAAAACGTTGCGAAGTATGACGGTAAGGCCATTGCGCCCGAAACATTTACAGCAAGCGGTACCAGCTGGATCCAGAATCAGGGCCCTTGGGATAACTGCACGGCTTCAACAGTTGTGCCAATTACCCACCTTCGCTCGAAAATCGAAGAAGGCATTACGGCGATGAAGGCCTCCGGTAACACCAATATTGCCGAAGGCTTGGCTTGGGGCATGCGCACCTTATCACCCGGCGCTCCATTCACGCAGGTTCAAGGGGCACCTGGAATCCCGTCAGAACCGATTTCGGCATATGGCAGCCCAAAATGGCAGAAAATCGTGCTGTTGATGTCAGACGGTGAAAACAACTCTGGCAGCGGCAACACTGACACTGGAACGAGTTACAACTCCTACGGCTTCTCAAACACGCCGACAACGGGTACGCTCAATCTTAACCGTTATCGCACAACCACCCAGAATAACGTGCCTACCGTTGTCAACAACTACACCTCAGCCATGTGCACACAGTTGAAAGCAAATAATACCACGATTTATGCTGTTGGTTTCCGGGTAGACAACCCCATTCTCAGAAACTGTGCCACCAGTGCCGCACACTACAAGTTTGCCACATCAACAGCTGAGCTCGTCACCTACTTCGACGGCATTGGCCGGGATGTGTTGAACAAAATGGTGTATGTTTCGAACTAAATCTGACGTCAGGCCACTCGTCAACAGGGTCGCGCACATCTCCGTGCGCGGCCCTTTTTTTGTTGCGGATCACACCGAAAAACCGCAATCTCTGGGCAGAAACCACACATCCGGTAACACAGGTCCGGCGTTGAAATGGATATGATGCTCAGATTTACCTCAGGTTTGTTGATAGCTTCCGCCTTGATCGTTGGCGGTGGTTCTTTCGCGTTTGCAAATGCGCAAAAACGCGAAACCTCGTTGTCCGGCAACTTTCTGGCTGGCCGTGTCGCAGCGGATGCGCGGGACAGTGAGTTGGCTGCCCTGTTTTACGGTGACGCCCTGAAGCAAGACCCTGGCAATGGGCCGTTGACCGAAAGGCTGTTTCAAATCCAGGTCTCTTCGGGACAAGTTGCTGAAGCAGAGCGCTTGGCGCAGGATGTGTTGAATTTCAACAGCCAGCACCGTTTGGCACGCATTGTATTGGGGTTGAAAGCGTTCCGCGAAAAGCGCGGCGGCGACGCGCGAGACCATTTTGCCGAAGCCGCTTACACGCCCGTGGGTGAGCTCACGTCAGCATTGTTGACGGCGTGGAGTTATGTGGGGGAGAATTCTCTCGCTGCTGCCATGACGGAGCTCGACAAACTGGACTCCAATGAGTCCTTTGCAAATTTCAAATCATTTCACACGGCGCTGGCGGCAGATCTTTTGAACTCCACCATGCGGGCAGACGCTGCCTACAAGAAGGCTTATGCGGAAGCCGGAACAAGCCTGCGGGTGACGCAGGCCTATGGCAACTACCTGGAGCGCAATGGCCGCAGCAAAGAGGCCGTGGAAGTTTATAAAGCCTTCCTGGCAGGCAGCGAAGGCAACCAGTTGGTGAGTGAAGCCTTGGCCCGGGCTGAAACAGGTTCAAAGCCCGCGCCGTTTATTGAGTCAGCAGAAAGCGGTGCCGGAGAGGCGCTGTTTTCCCTTGCTGCCGCGATGAATGATGATCAGAGCATTGACGTGGCGCAGCTTTACGGTCAGTTGGCCTTGAGCATGACGTCGGACAAGCCTGTGACCTTGACGTTACTCGGCGATATTTTGACGTCCACGCAAAGTTACCAGGCCGCCAACGATGTTTATGAGGCCGTGCCCAGCACATCGGTGTTGCGCACCAATGCCGAAACTGAAATTGCCATGAACCTGCAGCGGCTTGAAAAACCTGCTGAGGCCGAGCAGCGTTTGCGGGCCATCATTGCACGGGATCCTCAAAACTACGACGTGTTGGTGACACTTGGAAATCTTTTACGCAACAATGAAAACTATAAAGATGCTGACGCGGTGTATTCCCAAGCCATCGCCTTGGTAACAAAGCCCGAGCGCAAGCATTGGAGTGTATATTACTATCGCGGTATCTCACGCGAGCGCTTGAAGACTTGGGATGCAGCGGAAGTGGATTTGCGCAAGGCGCTCGAGCTGGCACCAGACGAAGCGTCGGTGCTTAATTACCTCGGATACTCGCTGATTGATATGAACCTGAAGCTTGATGAGGCCATTGGCATGGTCAAAAAGGCTGTCGAGGCAAAACCGAATGATGGATACATCGTCGACAGTTTGGGCTGGGCCTATTTTCAATTGCGTGAGTTTGATGAGGCTGTGGTGCAACTTGAACGCGCTGTTGATTTGCGGGCGGGTGACCCGATCATCGCTGAACATCTGGGCGATGCCTACTGGCGTGTCGGACGCAGGCTTGAAGCCAAGTTCCAGTGGCAACATGCGAAAGACAACAAACCGGAACCTGAAGATTTGAAGCGTATCGAAGGCAAGCTGGTCAATGGTTTGCCTGACCTGCCGCCGCTGGTAAAACCTGCCGACAACAGCAAGACTGGCGACAGCAACGGCTGATGTTGATCAGGGAATTTGCTCCGGCGAAAATCAATCTCGCACTGCACGTTCTTGGTCGGCGCACTGATGGTTATCATGAGCTCGATTCTGTTGTAGCCTTTGCATCGATTGGCGATGAACTGGAACTCGCGGTGGCCGATGTTACGACATTGCATGTGGATGGGCCGTTTGCGGCGGCGGTTCCTGTTACTTCCGATAACCTCGTATTAAAGGCCCATGCGGCTATGGCAGCGCAGTTTGAAGTGCCGCCAGTTGCCATGCGCCTCACCAAAAACCTGCCGGTGGCTTCGGGTATCGGGGGTGGCTCGGCCGACGCGGCGGCGGCGCTTCGGGGAATCACAAAACTGGCAGGTCATCGATTCGATAGCGAAACATTGCAACGCATTGCCTTATCCCTCGGCGCTGATGTGCCGGTTTGTTTGCACGGACGCGCCTGCCGAATGCAAGGTGTGGGTGAAGTCATTACGGCCATGAAGCAATTGCCTGCAAAAGCCATTCTGCTGGTCAATCCGCTCAAACCATGTGGAACAGCCGATATTTTCCGTGTCATGGGTTTGAACGCTGGCGATGCATTTGCGGCAGCGCTGGATGTGAATACGCCTCACGCATGGCGCAACGACATGACAGCGGCGGCAATTCAGGTGTTGCCCGACGTTGAAATCGTTTTGACGGCAATCAAAGATCTGGTGCCGGGTGCGACTGTGCGCATGTCAGGGTCGGGGGCCACGTGTTTCGCCTTGTTCAATACAATTGAAGACGCTGATGCGGTCGGTGACCAATTGGCTTCTAGCCACAAAAACTGGTGGACATCAGCAGCGCTGCTTACCTAACAGGACCAGGCGGTTCAACGAAGACGCCAACGATTTTCCGCACCACTGGAAACAACAGCAGAACTGTTGGAAATGCGATGACCCACGAAAAGCCCCAGCCATACATCCACTTTTGAAAAAACCCATCAACATTGCCAAGCGCGCCATAGGTGCTGACGCCGGAGATGATGAACGACATCATAGTAGATAAAACCAGCGGTATGGCGATCATGTTGTATTTTGGCGGCAGTTTTTTCATGCCGGCTTTCAGTGTGACCGCGCGATGCAGAAGTCCACCGCCTCCAGCAATGATGCCTTCCATTCACTATCAGCAAATATCGCCAGTGCGTCTTTCGACAATTGGCCGTAGTGGCGGGCGCGGTCCAAGGTGTCGGCAATGGAGCCGTGGCGCTCCATCAGCTTTTGCGCATACAGCAAATCATCAGCGGTCTGATTGCCCTCTTCCATGGTGCGCTTCCAGAAACTCCGTTCCTCTGTCGCACCACGGCGGAACGCCAGAATGACGGGCAGCGTGATCTTGCGTTCGCGGAAATCATCGCCAACACTTTTGCCGAGGTTTGCCTTTGATCCCGCATAGTCCAGCGCATCATCAATCAATTGGAAGGCGATGCCGAGGTTGCGGCCATAGGACTCCATGGCTGCCTGTTCATTGCGCGGGCGGCTGGAAATGACGGCCCCTACTTTTGTGGCTGCCGAAAACAACGCGGCGGTTTTAGCGCCCACAACCTTCAAATAGGAATCTTCGGTTGTTGAAGTATCTTGCGATACCGCCAGTTGCAGCACTTCGCCTTCGGCGATGGTGCAGGCGGCTTCCGAGAGAATACGGAGGCAGTCGAGCGAGCCGGTTTCCACCATCATCTTGAAGGCTTGACCCAACAAATAATCGCCAACCAGTACGGACGCCTGATTGCCCCAGATGATGCGGGCTGCATCCTTGCCGCGGCGCATGTCGCTTTCATCCACAACATCATCATGCAGCAATGTGGCGGTGTGCATGAACTCGACGGACATGGCCAGTTTCACATGGTGCAAGCCTTTGTAACCGCACATGCGGGCGGCGGCCACTGTGAGCATGGGGCGGATGCGCTTGCCGCCGGAATTGATGAGGTGACCAGCGAGTTGCGGAATGAGTTCCACGTGACTTTGGGCTTTTTCAAGGATGAGATCATTGATCAGCGTCATGTCCTGGGCCGTCAACTTGACCAATGCATCCAGCGTGGGGGCGGTTTTTTCCGGCCCGCTTTCGAACGGTATGACAACACCCATGATAAAACGTCCCACTGCCTGTTTATTGAGCTTAGCAAGCCACGGGTGACAGAGCACGTGGCGCATTGCCGCTGTGTGTTAACAAGGATAGAGTACTTGGTAACCACTCATTCACCAAACCCAGAGTATATTTTCCGCCCATGCAACTGGCCTCAGATTCATATTCCGACACTCCGCCCGCCGCCCCCACCCCGGTGACGGTGCCGCACAGCGTTCCGCCATCGCTGACGGAAGATGCGTTTCTAGGTGGCAAGCTCAGCATTCTGCAGCCGGAAAAAGGCTATCGCGCGGGCATCGACGCGGTGTTTCTGGGTGCGGCCATCCCCGTGAAGGAAGGCGAAACAGTTTTTGAAGCGGGCATTGGTGTTGGCGTGGCGTCGCTCTGTCTGTTGTCGCGCTGCAACAATTTGCACGTGACGGGCATGGAAGTGACGGCGCGTTACGCCATGATGTGTGAGGAAAATGCCAAGCGCAACGGTTTTGGCAATCACGTGCGTATCATTCACGCCGATGTCAAAGAAGCCATGCGCCGCGACTTGTCGACGATGCCGGAACACGGCAGCTTCAACCACGCCTTCGCCAATCCGCCCTATTTTGAAGACGGCAAGGTGACGCCGTCGCCGACGCTGCTCAAGGCGCAAGCCCATGCGTTCGGGCCTGATGATCTCGAACTGTGGATCAAGGTGATGTATCACATGGTGGGCCTGCGCGGCACAGTGACGATGATCCACCGCGCTGATACGCTGGGTAAAATCCTGACCGCGATGGAAGAGAAATTCGGCGATATTCGCGTGGCACCACTCTATGCCCGCGAAGGCACGGCGGCCAGCCGCGTCATCGTGCAGGGCGTGCGCGGATCGAAGGCGCCCATGCAATTGCTGCCCGGACTGATTTTGCACGGCGAGGGCAATGCGTTTACGCCCGATGCGGAAGCAGTGCTGCGCGAAGGTGCGGCCTGGCGGCTCAGGTAAATACCTGCTGTGTTGGATTAAGTGACGTGTCGCATTAATCCTGTCATTCTATTTTCAGTTATTGTTTCTCCCCGCCCCTGACGGCGGGGTGGATCGCACAGGCGCGGCACGCGTCCGGGAGACGGGGCGGGTGTAGGCCGAAAGTACCGATGTCGCGCGTGGCCCACACCCACGCCTACCCCTCCCTCAAGGGAGGGGACAGTTTGTAATCACGTCATTACGGTTATAACGGTGACACTCCACTCAATTTTTTTGCTTGGTTTATGTTGCGGATTTCTGGTCAGACACCCCACCCCTGCCCCTCCCCAAAAATTGGGGAGGGGTGAGGTTGAAGTGGCGGTTGTTTTGGCCCGCACCCGCCCCGTTTCGCTGCGCTGCGCGCTAGCCGATCCACCCCGCCCCAGTTTCTTCGCAATAATTGGGGCAGGGAGAGGTCTTTTCAGATCAACCACAGCCTTCCATAGGGGGCCACCGCGATTTGGTTTTTGGTGGGGGTTACTTCGCCGCCGCCGAACGCGTCTTTGAAATCCGTAATGCGATTGGCGCGGGGGAGTTCGGCGGAGAGGTTTGTCCACTCGTCGGTGAAATTGAAAACCGCAATCAGGTTTCCTTCGTCGGCTGCCCTGATGAAGGCGAAGAGTTTTTCGTTTCCGGTATCGATGATTTTTGTGGGGACTTGCGACGCCAGAATTACGGTGACAGTGCATTTAACTTTCTGAGCTTCGCCCTGATGGCTGCGCTCATGTTTGGCACCCAACTCCTGCCCCTCCTTAAGAATTGGGGAGGGGTGAGGTTGAGGTGATAGTTTGCTTTGTAGCCTTCGTCCGCCCCGTCTCGCTGCGCTACGCGCTGTGCAATCCACCCCGCCCTGAAGGGCGGGGAGTGTGAATTGAAGTGCTGTACTTGTTGTCTGGCACCCCCTCCCGGCTTCACCGTACTCCCCCGCGCCTTCGGCGCAAGGGAGAAAGTTAGGTGAGCCAAAGTCTGCCGTAGGGCGCTACTGTGATTTGGTTTTTGGTGGGGGTTACTTCGCCGCCGCCCAGCGCGTCCTTGAACGTGGTGATGCCGTTGGTACGTAACAGTTCGGCTGAGATATTTGTCCACTCGTCGGTGAAGTTGAACACTCCCACCAGGTTTCCTTCGTCGGCGGCCCTGATGAAGGCGAAGAGTTTTTCGTTTCCGGTGTCGATGATTTTTGTGGGGACTTGCGACGCCAGTTGCGGTGTGGCTTTACGGGCCTGGATGATGTGTTTTGTGCCGCTCAACAGGTTGGCCACGATGGCGTTTGGTTTCTTGACCAAGGCCCAATCCATCTTGGGGCGGTGGAGCCAGCGGTTGTCGTGGGCGTGTTCCGGCACATCCTTAAAGCTGTAGTCATTCAGCAGACCGACCTCATCGCCCATATAGAGCAAGGGCAGTCCGCCGAATGAGCACATCAACGCAACGCCCATGAGCATGCGTTGCACAGCGAGGTTGGCCTCCTCGTCGTTTTGGTTTTCGATTGCCGCTTCTAGCCCTGCGAGGCTGGCGAAGGAGCCGGAATTCCGGCGGTCGCCCGTGGCTTCGTTTTCCTGGAAGATGCCGCCCCGTGCGAAGGTGCCTTTGAAGGCACCTGAATAAAAATCTGAGAGGAAGCGGCGATGGCCGGGGCCGGACGTGCCGGGAATGGCGTCGGCGTCTTCTTCGGTGATAGCCCAGCCGATATCATCATGGCAGCGAATGTAGGTGGCCCAGCAAGCGTTGCGAAAAGCTTCGGGGAAATGCTTGCGTAAGGTGTGCGTCATCAACCGCGTGTCGCGTGTGGCCAGCGATGACCAATATTGCACCATCACATTGTTATGGTACGCAAGGTTGGCCTCGCGGCCCGAATGGCGGCCTTGGCCCAGATATGGCACGAGATCACGGGGTGCGACGATGGCTTCGGCCTTGTGGATGACGGCGGGGGCAGCAATGCGGGTGGCGGCGCGTAAGCCTTGCAGAATGTCATGCACCTCCGGCTGGTTCTGACAATTGCTGCCCATGCGCTTCCACATGAAGGCGACAGCATCTAGCCGCAGCACTTCAGCGCCCTTGTTGGCGAGGTTCAGGATGATGTCGGTGACCGCCAGAAACACCTCGCGGTTGGACCAGTTCAAATCCCACTGATGTTCGTTGAAGGTGGTCCAGACGTATTTTTTGAAAGATGGGTAGTGGGTGAAGCTGCCCGGCGCATCATTCGGGAAAATTTCAACGAGGGTTTTTTC
>JANOPL010000177.1:0-7200 GCA_031421835.1 Hyphomicrobiales bacterium
GAAGAGGCTTTAAGCCGAACCCACTATCTTCTTAAATCTACCGCATGCTGGCTTGAAGCAAGGACCAAAACATCCCCTCCATTTTATTGTCATGGGCCACCTTAGGGACCTCTCCCACCATTGCTGCGCAATGGTCCCCCCCCCTCCCCGATGGGGAGGGAATGATGGTGCTTGTCTCAACAGTCGCTTCTCCTCTGGAGAAGCTGGCACGCCGAAGGCGTGACTGATGAGGTCCCTTCCAGCGGGTTAGGACGCCATCCCATTCCATACTGGCACCCCGCAGCAATCCCACCTATAAGGGGCCGAAATATAAATTGGGGTTTTCAATGCCGCTACAAATCTTGGATTTCATCCTCATTGGTATCATGCTTGTATCGGGCATATTGGCATTGGCCCGTGGGTTTACGCGGGAAGTTCTCTCGCTCATTGCATGGGCAGCCGCCGCCGTTGCTGCCTACTTTGCGATCCAGCAAAAGCAATTGATCGACTTGGTCATGCCCTATGTCGACAAGCCTGTTCTCGCACAAATCGCCGTAGGTGCCGTTGCGTTTTTGATCACGCTGATCATCGTTTCCATTATCTCGGTCAAAATCTCTGACCGTGTCGTCGATTCAAGTGTTGGCGCTTTCGACCGCAGTCTTGGATTTATCTACGGCTTGGCCCGTGGTCTGGTCTTGGTCTCCGTGGCCTATCTGTTTTACGGCTGGCTGCAACCGCCTGAAAATCAGGAAGATTGGATTCGTAATGCGCAAAGCTTGCCAGTGGTGCGCGGCGTCAGCGAGTTCCTGGTAGGGTTGATGCCGCCAGACATCGCGGAAACACTTTCGAAAACCGCATTGACCAATCCTGAGGGTGCCGTGACGCCACCCCCAGCGGAAGGCGAGACCGGATATTCCAATGGCCAAACCCAAGGTCTTGAAAATCTCGTCGATGGCAAAACCCAACCTCCTGCAGGCGCAACGACCACCCCATGAACGCTTCCGAAAATTTTGATCTTGATGGTGACACACTGCGTGAAGAATGTGGTGTGTTTGGCATTTTTGGCCACCCCGATGCGGCAGCATTGACGGCACTCGGTCTGCACGCTCTTCAACACCGCGGTCAGGAAGCCGCAGGCATTGTGTCATACAATGAAGGCCGATTTCACTCCGAGCGTCGCATGGGTCTTGTCGGCGATCATTTCTCGTCTGCAAAAATCATTGACCGATTGAAGGGCCAAGCCGCCATCGGCCATGCCCGCTACTCGACAACCGGCGAGCCCATCTTGCGAAACGTTCAGCCCTTGTTCGCCGAACTTTCGGCGGGTGGTTTTGCGGTCGCCCACAACGGCAATTTGACCAACGGATTGTCGCTGCGAAAAGAGCTGATTGCAAATGGCGCAATTTGCCAATCCACATCTGATACCGAGGTGATCTTGCATCTGGTGGCCCGTGCGCAACGGCCCAAAATGATCGACCGCTATATTGAGGCCCTTCGCCGTTTGGAAGGTGCCTATGCCTTGGTGTGTTTGACCAACAAAAAGCTGATTGGTGCCCGTGATCCCCTCGGCATTCGCCCTTTGATGTTGGGCAAGCTTGGCGAGTCATATATTCTCTGCTCTGAAACCTGTGCGCTCGACATCATCGGCGCTACCTTCGTCCGCGAAATTGAAAATGGTGAAGTCGTTGTCATTTCAGATGATGGCATTGAAAGCCACTGGCCCTTCCCACGCGTTGCGGCACGTCCTTGCATCTTCGAATACATCTATTTTTCACGCCCCGACTCAATTCTCGGCGGCCGTTCTGTCTATGATGTCCGCAAACAAATGGGTCGACAGCTCGCATTGGAAAGTCCCGCTGATGTGGACGTTATTGTACCCATTCCAGACTCCGGCGTTCCGGCGGCGCTGGGCTTTGCAGAACAATTAAAAGTACCCTTTGAACTTGGCATTATTCGCAACCACTATGTCGGACGCACCTTCATTGAACCAACGCAAACCATTCGGTCCTTGGGTGTTAAACTCAAACACAACGCCAATCGTGCGGTTGTCAAAGGCAAGCGTGTGTTGCTGGTTGATGACTCGGTAGTGCGCGGAACAACGTCGGTCAAAATTGTACAAATGATGTATGAGGCTGGTGCCACTGAGGTACATATGCGCATAGCATCGCCACCCATCAAGTATCCAGATTTTTATGGTATCGATACGCCGGAAGAAAAATCACTTCTTGCGGCCACGCACACTTTGGAAGAGATGCGCAAGTTCATCGGTGTCACGTCCTTGGCTTTCATGTCGATCGACGGCATCTATCGTGCCATGGGCTACGAGGGACGAAACAATGCACAGCCGCAATTCACCGACCATTGCTTTACCGGCGAATATCCAACGCGCTTGACCGACATGGTTGGCGAAAGTGCCAAGCAGCAGCTGTCTCTTCTTGCAGAGGCAGGTTGATCCATGACAAAATCCCTCCAAGGCAAAGTGGCACTGGTCACCGGCGCATCCCGTGGCTTGGGCTTTGCCACAGCTTTGCATTTGGCAAAGGCAGGCGCACACATCATCGCCACAGCCCGCACCAAAGGCGGCTTGGAAGAGTTGGATGATGAAGTGAAAGCCGCCGGCTCCACCGCAACACTGGTGCCCATGAATATAACTGACCTCGACGCCATTGATCGTTTGGGTGCAGCAATATTTGAGCGCCACAAGAAGTTGGACATTCTTGTGGGAAATGCAGGAACACTGGGCAAGTTGACGCCACTTGCCCATGTTGAGCCCAAGGTTTGGGATGACGCTCTTACGATCAATCTCACGTCCAACTATCGTCTGATCCGTTCCATGGATGCGCTTTTGCAGGCAGCACCAGCGGGGCGCGCCGTGTTTGTAACGTCAGGTCTTGCACAAAAGTGTTGGCCCTTTTGGGGGACCTATTCGATCGGCAAAGCCGCGTTGGAAGCGATGATGAAAACCTACGCGGCCGAAGTTGCAACAACAAAGATGCGCGTCAACTGCTTCAGCCCGGGCCCCACCCGCACAAAAATGCGCGCCACTGCGATGCCCGGTGAAGACCCTGAAACCTTGCCGACCGCAGACGACGTTGCTGCGCAAATTCTGCCGATGTGCATGGATGACTTCAATGACAATGGTGGGGTCTGGAAATACGATGCCAAAGGCTTGTTCAAGCAGGCGTGATTACTTCTTGTCGTAAGGGTTCTCGCCACCACCGCGCAGGCTGAAGCGAATAGGTGTACCATCAAGATCAAACGCTTCTCGCAAACCGTTGGTCAAATAGCGCAAATAGCTATCCGGCAATTTCTTCAGCTGATTGCCAAAGATGGCGAACGTAGGGGGGCGCGCATTGGCTTGGGTGGCATAGCGAATCTTGATGCGTCGACCACCCGGCGCCGGAGGAGAATTCCGCTCAACAGCGCCTTCAAGCCAGCGGTTCAGCCTTGATGTTGTAATCCGCTGGTTCCACTTTTTATCTGCCTGCGTCACGGCCTTCATCAGACCATCAATGCCCTTGTTGCGAATGGCCGAAAGGGTGACAAGGGACACGCCGCGGATTTCCGGCAACACGTCTTCCAGTTTGCTTTTATATGCATCAAGAACTTTTTGCTTGTCCTCAACCGCATCCCATTTAGACAACGCAATCACAACGGCGCGGCCTTCGCGTCCAACGAGATCAGACAACGTCAAATCCTGCCGTTCAATATCGAGTGTCGCATCAATCAAAACCACAACACATTCGGCAAAGCGGATGGCGCGCATAGCGTCGGAAACCGACATTTTTTCAATCTTTTCCTGTACGCGGGATTTACGGCGAATACCTGCGGTGTCCCACAGCTTGATGTCGCGCCCGCGCCACTGCCACGCGCTTGAAATCGCGTCACGGGTAATACCGGCTTCCGGGCCCGTCAACATGCGATCTTCGCCCAACATGGCATTGACCAATGTCGATTTGCCGGCGTTTGGCTGACCGATAATCGCAAGCCTCAAAGGCCGCTGCGGATCGTACTCCCAATCCTTATCGGACTCTTCTTCCGTAATTTCCACATTGGTATCGGCAACATCCGCTTTTTTGGCCTGCACAATCGGCAACAGCGCTTCATACAACCCATCCAGGCCTTCAGCATGTTCTGCGGATATGGCAAGCGGTTCTCCAAAACCTAAGCCATAACCTTCGGCCAGACCCGGCACGATGGCGCGGGTTTCAGCTTTGTTGCCGACAAGAATAACAGGCTTGTTCAATTTACGAATGCGACTAGCGAATTCTTTGTCGGTGGGTGTGACACCTGCACGTGCATCTATGACAAACACAATCACATCAGCTTCGCGGGCGGCGACTTCGGATTGGTCACTCATGCGGGATTCGAGTGAACCTTTGCGCGGTGAGTCATCCAAGCCCGCAGTATCAAACAGACGGAATTGCAAATCACCCAAACGACCTGCACCTTCGCGGCGGTCGCGGGTGACGCCTGGCATATCATCAACGATGGCGATTTTCTGGCCAACAAGGCGATTGAACAGCGTAGATTTTCCAACATTCGGACGGCCAAGAATGGCGACGGTTGCGGTCATTGCAAGTCTTCAGTGGCAATCGAGTCTTGCTGTTGCGGTGCGTTGCAATCCACGTCAACAGTTGGGTCGCAAGCCGCTGCGTCCTTGTCTGCACCCGGGCGCTTGTTGCGCTGTTGCTCTGCCGTCAGAACGTCTTCGCGCTCACCCGGCAGAACAGTGTCATCGCGCTGGCCCGTGAATTTCTTCAATGAGCTGCAACCTGTCAAGGCAGTCGCAAAAACCAACAACATTAAAAGAAAGCGGCGCTGCATCATTTTTTCGGTAACTCCGGCGCAATCAATTGCACCATGACTTGTGCCCGCTGTTTCATGGACTGTGGCGCATCGGGATCGGCAAAAATGGCATTCATATACCGGTCCGCCATGGCAAAATCCTTGACGCGATAAGCAGCCAACCCGAAGATTTCGCGTGCTGCATGACGCCATGCATGGCCTTCCTTGTCGAACATGCCGAGCTTGGTCAAAAGTTCGTCAGGAGTTTTGGTGTCTACCAACAAATAGCCCTGCCGTATGCGGGCCAGATCAACCAACACAACATCGCTTGCAGTGTCGGCAATAAAAACATCATAGGCCGCAATGGCTTTTTCTGTGTCACCCTTGTCAGCCAATACCGCAGCTTCACGCAGCTTGGCCATTTGGAAAAAGCCCGGATGCTTTACGGCTGCGAGTGTCGCCAAGGCATCATCATGTTTACCGTCATTGGCTTTTTGAACAGCATCAAGATAAACAATTGAAGCTTGTTCGGCTTGTGACTGTTGGTAGTATTTCCAGCCTTCAAAGCCAGCCACCGCCAACACGGCTGCAACAGCAACACCGATGATTTTATTGCCGTGCCGCGTCCAAAGTTTTTGATATTCATCCTGGCGAACTTCTTCGTCCACCTCGCGGATCAGCGATTCATCAGTCACAATTCCATCCTCAAGCTATAATCAAGGGGGCGTAAAGCAGGCGAAGGGCCAAATCAAGGCATATCCGCCACTGTAAAAGCGCCGATCAACCCCGCATCGCTGCGCTCCGCCAACAAACTCTGGATGGCCCAGGTTCCCGGATTGGTGGCAACCAGAAAGACCTGCACTGTCGATTTTGCGGGAACATTCGCCGTATCAGTCCACACAGCGGGCAGTTGTGGTCCAATGAAGCCATTTTTGGGCGGAGGATCAACACGCCAGACATGGCCATGAACATAAAGGGGCTGGGCAAAGGCCGTTTTGTTTTCAAACCGCAAAAACAAGTTTTCCCCATGCGAGGCCTCAAAGAGAGGCGGGCTTCCAAGGCCCGCATTGCCGCCAATGGACCAGGCCAAGCCTTGCTCCAACATCGCCCTCAAATCCAACGTGTCCTTACCAACCCGAGCTGATTTCAGACCACCGCGCTGCCCGCCTTCAAGTGCGATTGCAATCTGGCGAATGGGAACACTTGGATCAATTGCTGGAATCGGATTTGCAGGAATAGCCAACAAGGCTGCGGTTTTTTTGCCATAGCCTGTCGCATCGAGAAATGCCGCCTCCACGACGTCTTCAAACAAGTCCAACGCGATGACAACCTGGTCCTGTGCTTCGGTTAATACCACATCTGCCCGTTGGCCGGGTTCCAGCTCCAGAGTTTTTATGCCCAGCGGCGTTGGCAAAATGGTTTGCCCATCGCGGGCAACAACCATGGCCTCTACACCCTTGAACGCAATGTTCATGCTGCGCGTGTTGGCGACATTCAATAGCCGCAACCGTACTGTTTGCTCCTTCGGCAGCAGAATGCGCGGTTTGAATGTTGCGTTCACGGTGAACCAGTTGCCCAAGCGCCCGTCGCCTGAGGCGCGTTCGAGATTGGCGAAGTCAGCATCGATCTTTCCGTCTTCGCCGATCATCCAATCATCAAAGATCAACGGCACATCTGCATAATTGACAGGATCTGCCTCCTCCACAATCAACATCCCGGCAAGGCCCATTTCCCTGTGCTTGGACGCATTCAACAACGGACCAAACCAGAATGTGCCAGCATCAGGCGGCGTAAACACGACGTCCAAAGCAGAGCCGACGCCTGGCAACACGTTTACGGTCATCATGTCAGCAGCAGCCCGCACACCAAAGAAATGCAGCCACAGAGGTTCATCCAATTCATTGACAAGGCGAAGCCGTAATTCCTCACCCTGTTTGGCCCGGACAATGGGTTGACCCGTTACGGTCCGGAAGTGCCAATGCTCCGTAGGCGGACTTTCTGGACCCAGCAACCGGGTTTTGGTTCGGGCGGCAGTGATGGTTTGGACTGAGTATTGGTTCTGCGCGAGAGCCTGGGGCACAATCGAAAGCAACGCAACGCCACCCGCAAACTGCCGTCGATTCATCTGCCGCATGTCCATGTGCTTATGCTTACCAAGATTCGCGGCTATTTGGTGACGGTTTGCGTGTGTTGCGCGAAAGGGACTTCATCAGTCACGCCTTCGGCGTGCCAGCTTCTCCAGAGTAGAAGCGACTGTTGAGACAAGCACCATCATTCCCTCCCCATCGGGGAGGGGGGACCATTGCGCAGCAATGGTGGGAGAGGTCCCTAAGGTGGCCCATGACAATAAAATGGAGGGGATGTTTTGGTCCTTGCTTCAAGCCAGCATGCGGTAGATTTAAGAAGATAGTGGGTTCGGCTTAAAGCCTCTTC
>JANOPL010000178.1:0-48151 GCA_031421835.1 Hyphomicrobiales bacterium
AGCCAAAGGCAACGGTTTTGACATCAAGATTTTGCGCAAGGTGATTTCATTGCGCAAGAAAGATGCAAATGAGCGGCAAGAAGAAGAGTCGATGATTGATGTGTATTTGGCCGCACTGGGCATGGCGGTGACGGCTGAGGCGGCGGAGTAATTCTCAACCGTTCAACGTTCTTACTTCCCGGCCCACATTTTTAACTGCGGCACCAGTTTTTGCATGTGTCTAAAATCCTGATCGGTTGTCAGGAGTTCGACATCATGCCTGACGCACAATTGCACTATGACTGCGTCCATGGTTCCCACTTGAACACCGGATCGGCGGCAGGTGTTGCGGAGAGCAGCGGCTGCGATGTGGTCTTCGCGGTTGGGCGACAAAATTGGAATGGCACGAAACCGCGAGATGATTGCTTCTGCCGCCGAGGCTCCCGCAAAGCCCTGCAATAATTCTTGCAAGACCAAACCCGTTGTTGTGATCTGTCCTCCAGCTTTGAGCAGGGACTGTAAATATTGGACTTCGGCGTTGTGTGGGATGGTGTCGCGGCGGAAGGCGAGTGACCACACAGACGTGTCGACGAACAGTATCAAGACCGCGAGCGCTCAGCTTTATAGTCGTAGTTTTCGTCCCATTCCAAACGGCCCATCAAATCCAGCATGTTCGTTTGGCTGCGGCGCGCGATGAATTCTTCAAGCGCCTTGGTCACAGCGGCTTTTTTGGTCCGCTCACCACTGATCTTCAACGCCTGTTCGAGCAAAGCTGGATCTAATGCGAGATTTGATGCCATTGTGTGAACTCCTACACAACACCTAACACAGTCAACCCATTATTGCAATCGATCTGCTTGAAAAGGGGCGGCCTTCTTCCACTCGCATTTGTACTCATAGCCTTGACCTGATGCCCTTCCATCACGGTTCTCAATCAAAATTTCGGTGACAGTCCACATTATAAAGCTAAAGCTACAACCACTACTCACTCAAACAAAGTCGCCACCCGCGCCAATACATCATCCAGCAATGCTTGAGGCAGCGTCTCAATCTTCTGCCCGCCGCGCGCGACAATATCCAGCACGCGCGGTTGATCACAGCGCACCACACCGGTCGTCTTTAAGCCGTTTATTTCGACAGCAAAACCATTTCGTCGCGCGAAGGCTCCGCCATTTGTAATGGGCAAAACGACAGGCAGTTTTGTAATCGCGTTGAACGTTGTTGGCGAAATGACCAACACAGGTCGGTGGCCTTGCTGTTCCCGGCCTGATGTGGGGTTAAGCGATACCAAATAGATGTCACCGCGTTTCAAAACAGTTCTTTGCCTACCGGTGGTGCGTCGAGCCATTCGCGGTCTGCCGCATTTGTTTCAGCATCAACATCAGTTGCAGCGAGCAGATCCGCAAGTTTGTACTTGGGTTTTGATGAGGCTTGCACCACCAAACGGTTGCCATCAACCGCAACGCCGACTGCAGCACCCGCCTTGAGTTTTAAAACGTCTAGTAACGCCGGCGGAACAGCAAGCATGACTGAGCCGCCGACTTTACGAAGATTTGTTATGTGCATTGGGTTATTCCTGTCAGTTATACCAAGATATAACTTATCACTTATTGTTGGTCAACAAACTTGTAGCAACTTCAAGCTTGATGCTCATTTGTACTCATAGCCTTGACCTGATAACCTATCGCCACGGCTTTCAAACAAGGACCAACAGTTTGTATCTTCTCGACAAGATGTTGGCGCGTGCCATTGCGATTGGCCGCCTCGAAATTATCGATGCCACAGGTGCACATCATGTTTATGAAGGTGCGCCCGGCGCGCATGTCACGGTGCGGCTGAATGATGCAAAGCTTCATCAAAAACTTTTTCTCAACCCCGAGCTTCATGTGGGCGAAGCGTATATGGATGGGCGACTTGTTGTTGAGCAGGGCAGCATTCGCGATTTGCTGACGTTGTTTGCAGAAAACCGCACCAGCTTTCGCGGGCACCCCGTGCAGAAACTGTTGCGTGGGACCACGAAAAAGCTGAAACGGTTCCTGCAACGCAACACAGTTAAAAAGTCGCGGGAAAATGTGCGGCATCATTATGATTTGTCGAACGCGTTTTATAAACTCTGGCTCGATCACGACATGCTTTATTCGTGCGCTTACTTTTCTTCGCCTGAGGACAGCTTGGAACAGGCGCAACAAAACAAGCTGCGCCACATTGCTGCCAAGCTGGATTTGAAACCGGGCATGCGGGTTCTGGATATCGGGTGTGGCTGGGGCGGCATGGCGCTGTATTTGGCGAAGGCCTGCGATGTCGAAGTCGTTGGTGTCACACTCTCGACTGAACAGCTGGCGTTCGCGCGAGAGGAAGCAAAACGGCGGGGCCTCGACCACCGTGTTTCATTCGAACTGATCGATTACCGCGAGGTCAAGGGTCCGTTTGATCGCATCGTCTCAGTCGGCATGTTCGAACATGTGGGTGTTGCACAATTCGACGCCTATTTTGGCAAGATCAAAGAGCTCCTGAAAGATGGCGGTTTGGCGCTTGTGCATTCCATTGGCCGCAAAGGCGGGCCTGGCCAAACCGGGGCCTGGGTGCGGCGCTATATTTTTCCGGGCGGTTATTCGCCAGCCCTGTCGGAGACGCTGCAATCCATTGAGCGGTCAGGGCTGTGGGTAACGGACGTTGAAATTCTGAGACTGCATTACGCCAAGACGCTGCGCATCTGGGAGCAACGCTTTCAAATGCATCGCGACGAAATTACCAAGATGATGGACGAACGCTTTTGCCGGATGTGGGAATTCTATCTGATTGCCAGCGAGCTGTCGTTCAGTCACGGCAAACATATGAATTTTCAAATTCAGCTGACGAAAGATGTGAGTGCTGCAAAGCTTACGCGCGACTATATGTTTGAAAAAGAAAAGCTGCTGCCGGCTTAGTTCGTCGCGCAGTCAACACTCTCAAAAATCTCGTCATTCCCGCGAATGCGGGAAACCAGACTTTCAACACATTCGCATGTGGTACGTCTGGTTCCCCACTTTCGTGGGGATGACGAAATCGAGGGTGTCATACTCGTATTTTTATCTGGAGCTGTAGATGCCAGCCATCGCCAAACAAAAACGCCGCCTCATTTCAGAAGCGGCGTTTGAAGGTGTGATTGGACTACTTATCTGACGGACGACAGGCGCAGCTTCATCGGCGGCAAGCCTGATTTTCCTTCGCGGTTGACCGTCAACATGTCTCCCTTGCCTTCAGCGGCGATGGGGGCAGCGACTTCGATTTCACCTGAACCATCAGGCCCAAGAATGGCAGCCACCGGCATGGAAGCAATCGCTGCGGGTGCTGGCTTCACACCGTCGCGGCGCAGACTGGCTTCAGCCGACTGATAAATCGTGGTGAGCCATGAGGGGTCGGTTTTTGTCGCCACAACTTCTTCAATCACCACAATGTCATCAGCGTTCTCATCACGCAGATCAGTGATCAGGTTGGACTTGCCATCAGCTGCTGTTGCCTGGCCGTCTTCAATGTCAGCCATCTGGTCGACATCTTCAACAGTGCCAAGTGAATCGGCGATTGGGGACGGCTTGTTGGACTTCCGCGCCCAGGTTTGTGTAGGCTCAGCCGACACCGGCTGGATCACGACATCTTCTGAGGCCTTGGCTTCAGCCAGCGCCAAAACCACACGGGGCTTCAAACGTGGCTTTGGCACATTGCCAAACATCGATGCAGCGGCAAGTGTCGTGCGCTTTTGTTCGGCTTGATCTTCGGTCACGGCGGTCCCGGCAAGAGCAGCCAGTGCGCCGCGGTCTTTTTTGGCAACCGATGGTTCGACAAGCTCAGGGTCCGCTTCAACAAAAGCGGGCTGATCGTCAACAACAGGCGATACGGGCTTGGCTGTGCGCTTCTTCGTCAACAGGGCGCGTGCTCTTTCTTCAGCTGTACCCGCTGCGGCTGCGTCAGCCGTCAAGTCTGCCAAATCTTCATCATCTGCCTCGTAGATACTTTCGAGCGCAGGTTCGGCTGCTTTAGCCACTGCTGGTGTTTCAACCTCAGCGGCGGTTGGCTTTTCGCCATCGCCACGCCACCAGCCCAAGATGCCGCGGGATTTTTTGCTACCCTTGGTGTCGGCTTCTGCGACTTCGGTTTCAGGCGCATTGTCAAATACACCCTTTTTGCCGCCGCGACGGCCAATGGTCCTGCGGCCTTCCTTGATGATAGAGGCCAGTTGCGAACGGCCGATGGCCGGTCCCCAATGGCGCACGTTGCCGGAGTCAGCATGCAGGAAGCCGGTGGGGCCGCCTGACGAACGATAGTAGCCCACGCCACCCACACGGCGCGCCAAGGCGCTGTTGCGGATTTTCTGGGTTGAAACGTCAGGGAAGAAGAAATCGATGGCCTTGCCCTTCATGTGCTGGCTTTTCTTGGCCACGTTGCGGCCAATGCGCTTCAGGAAGGCGTTGGTTTTTGGCGAGCGGTACCCAGACACAATGTGAATGGGGCGCTTCGAACCGAGATCGGCGTGTAATTCCCAGACGAGGTCGATGGTCTTGGGATCAATGGTGGTCACTTCGTTGCGACGCCAATCGCGGAGGAAGCGATTGATCTGTTTCATGGCAGACGGCACATAACGGCCGTTCTTCATGTAAGTCACCGTCATCTTTTCTTTGGTGTGCTGGTGCACAAGCGAAATTGTGCGTGTCTCACCGCTGGATACGGCTGTACCCACGGACGACATGAACAGCGCGAGGCCCAATGTCCCAGCGATCGCGGCAGTGGCCACGGCCTTTTTCAGAGTCTGATGCAACGGTAATACTTGTCCGACGTTCAAATTACCAAAACCCATTACGCTACTCACCCCGGGAAACAACCCGTTTTTTTGAACCAGTGTTAACGACTGGGTCAAAAGCGGCAACTCCCAACTTTAATCCCAATCTGCTCTTCAGACAAGATTGCGGCCACTCTGAGGCGGCCCCGCTCTCGTGGTCAGTATGCCCGAACGTGCTTAACAGGACGTTATTGCGGCTCGTTTACTGGGCTTTTTGTGACACTTGCTGGTCGGCTTTCAGGCCCAGCACTTTTGAAACCGTCGCGCGAGCTTCGCGCAAGGTGGTATCCCGGCCATAAGCATCTGAATAGAATTGCAATTTTCCAGTTTTGTCGGGCCAAACGGTGAAGTACGTCAGGTGCACCTGGGTCGGCGTCGAGATTTTGATCGACTTGCTGTCCCCAGTTGCGATGTCGGCGTCCACGTCAGCCTGATCCAGTTTGAGCAGCACACTGGCAAATTCAACCGGATTTTCCACGCGCACGCAGCCATGGCTGAAGTTCCGCTTCGATTCGGCAAATAAGTGCCGATTTGGCGTATCGTGCATATAAATCGAGTGTTTGTTGGGGAACAGGAACTTGACCTTGCCCAAGGCATTGCTTTCGCCGGGGGGCTGTTGCACGCCAATTCCAGAGCCGGAGCCCACTGAACTCCAATTGATAGAGCGTGACGGAACCACTTTGCCGCTTGAATTGATGACCTTGTAGCCGATTTTGTCGAAATAGCCCGGGTTGGCGCGCAGTTTCGGCAGATATTCGCCCAGAAGTATGGATTGCGGCATGCCCCAGGATGGGTTGAGAACAACGGTTTCCATGGTGTCACTGAACACGTTGGTCTGGGTGAAAGGCTTGCCGACGATGACGTTGCTTTCCCAGACCAGTTTGTTTTGGTCAAAGACATCAACAAGATAAGACGCCTGGTTGACGAAGACGTGGCGGTTGCCAAGTTGTTTTGGCAACCAGCGCAAACGCTCCATGTTGGTCAAAAGCATGTCCCGGCGCGCGCCGAGGTCGGGTCCATTGATGGTGCGAACTGTTGCGGTGTCGAGATTGCTGGTTTGTGGAATGCCCTTGGCGGCCTGATAGGCTTTCAAAGCCTTGGCCAAGGTCTTATCGAGCACATCCTCTTTGTCAAAATCAACTTCGGCACCTGCCGCACCGAGGTGACCTTGCGCCAAGAGCAACTGGCGCAATTGAGCGACGCGCGGATCTTTTTGTCCGATGCGGATGCGCTTGCCTTCGGCCATCACCTCAGGGGCTTCAACACTTGGCATTGCCGCCAGTTCGGTTTTCATCACTGCGTAGGCAGGGTGGGTGGGCGCCAAAGATTTCAAGTATTCCCCGGGGAATGGCGAGTGGGCGAGAACGCGAAGTGCCACCGTTGGCGACACCGCCTCGGGTTTCAGGTCATGATAGGCTGACAGTCGCTCAGGCTCAAAAGCTCCACCTGATTGATGTAGAGCATACGACAGTGATGCAACAGTCAAGCTCACGTCGAAATGGGCGGCACCCAGAATGTCAGCCTGAAACTGGTTCGCTGCAACGTCGAAACTCTCAATTGACACCGGTTTGTAGCGCAGAGGTTCCAAACCTTCTTCACCGGACTTGGCCAATTCAGCCAGTGCAGCAATGGCGCGGGCATGGATGACGCCCTGGTTTGTCCACAGGGGCTTGAAGCCCGTGGATTCATAATGCTTCAACACTGCCGTGCGGATGTTTTCCGTGGCGCGCAAGTCGGTTGATTTGTCGGTCAACACAGCACGAATTGCCGATGCTTCCGTGTCGTCCGTTATCACCGTGCGGAACGCCGGATTGAAAACGGGGGCAAGTTTTGGCAGGGCATAGGCGATATTGCCCATGCCGAAACCCTCTGAAACTTCCGGATCAATGAATGCGGTTTGAACGTTCTTTCGTTTGATCGCCGCATTCTTTTTAGTTTTTTGCTGCTGTGGCGGGCGGATGATGCGGACATCACTTGGGTCGTCTTCCCACCAGGCGCGGCTGTCGAACGTCTGTTTGCGTGGCTTTGGCTTCACACCAAAAAGCGATTCAAACAAGCCCTTGCGGCGCGGGCGCTCAGACTCTTGCGCAAACGTTGACTCAGCCATCAGTGCAACACCTGCAATGATTGCAATACCCGTCGTAATGATTTTTTTCATGACACCCACAGATCAGTGAGAAAAACTATGGCGATGCAATGTGGCATTGCAACGACTTGCGCAACAATTATTCTCGTGATGCTAAAAAGTCACGACGCCACATCTTCGTCCAAACCAAAATCACGCATCTTGCGATAGAGTGTCGACCGTCCAATGCCCAATTTCCGAGCGACTTCGGACATTTGCCCCCGATAGCGATGCAGCGCCAAACGAATCATGTCGGCTTCGACGTCTTCCAATTTACGAATATGCCCGCCGTCGGTGACGATTGGAATACCGAGGGCTGAACCGTCACTGACCTGGGCACTATGGCTGCGCACGGGGGCCACAACTGTCGGCATGACCGGGGCTGCAGGAACCGTCACTTCATAGCCATCGACCAGTGAAGCGATTTGAGGAAAGTCTTGAATGTCCAAGCGATCAGACTCACACAGCACAATGGCACGAAACACGGTGTTTTCCAGTTGGCGCACATTGCCGGGCCAGGCATAGGCCATCAGCATTTCAAGGGCATTGGGTTGGATGCCACGCACCTTCCGGCCTTCTTCGGCTGAAATGCGGGTGATGAAATGATTGACCAGAGCTGGAATGTCATCTTTGCGCTCGCGCAGGGGCGGCACCATGATGGGGAAAACGTTAAGACGATAATAGAGGTCCTCGCGGAATTTTCCGGCTTTCACCATTTCAATCATGTTGCGGTTGGTAGCGGAGACCAGACGCACATTGACTTTGACCGGACGACGCGAACCCACCGGATCAATCTCACCTTCCTGGATCGCACGCAGCAGTTTGACCTGCATGTCCAAAGGCAATTCAGCCACTTCATCCAGAAACAATGTGCCGCCATCAGCTTCGAGGAATTTGCCCAAATGCTTTGTCGTTGCACCCGTGAAGGAGCCCTTTTCGTGACCGAACAGAATCGATTCCACAAGGTTTTCTGGAATCGCACCGCAATTCACCGTCACAAAGGCTTTTCCCGAACGATCGCTTTCGCCTTGAATGGCGCGGGCGATCATTTCCTTGCCCACACCGGATTCGCCTTCAATCAGAATGGGAATGTTGGATTGGGCGCCGCGCTTGCCCAGTCGCATGCAATTGGCCATGGTTGGAGCGGAAGCGACCAGATCGTTAAACGACAGCGAGCCACCGATTTTCTTGTTCAGGCGTTTGACTTCTTCGGTCAGCGCGTTGACCTTCAAAAGGTTTTGGATTGAGGCTTTCAGACGTTCCGGTGCCACTGGCTTCACGACAAAATCATCAGCGCCTGCGCGCATGGCCTTGATGACAGTTTCGATGGAGCCTTGTGAGGTTTGCACAATCACAGGAATATCGCCGCGCACGGCTTGCAATTGTTCCAGAAACTCAAGTCCGCCCATTTCAGGCATGACGAGATCGAGAATCACAAGGTCAACAGTCGCCCCACCGGGCCCCCGCAAAACATCCAGCCCGCGCACCCCACTGTCAGCTGTTACAACATCAAAACCTAAGCGTTTTACAGATTCTTCAAGGATACGACGTTGTGCGGCTTCATCTTCAACAATCAGGACGCGGGAGGTCATTCGACAATCACATTCCATACAAACAGGTGGTAAGAATTGACCTGGAGTTTTGCCAGCGAAGGGTAAAGGCCAGCTTAACAGGACAGCAGATTTAGAGACAGGTGGGAGAATTTCGGGATTTCTGAGTTTCAATCAATATTTCCCCTCCCTTGAGGGAGGGGCAGGGGTGGGTGTCAGCCACACGTACGATCAGAGACAATAGCTGACACCCGCCCCGTCTCGCGGGCGCGTGCCGCGCCTGTGCGATCCACCCCGCCCTCAAGGGCGGGGAGTACAGAAACGCACTTCCTGTGTTGCCATATCAACGATGGCACTCCATATCTCACCGATCACATAAAAGGATTTGAGATGCCTGCACTTGCCAATTTGCCCGAATGGAATTTGAACGATCTTTATGCCGCACCCGATGCGCCAGCTTTGAAGGCGGATATTGCGCTTGCGGAAAAAGACTGTGCGGCGTTTTCCGCTCAATACAAAGACAAGCTGGCGCAAATGGATGGCGCAGGTTTGGCGGCTTCTCTCAAAGCCTACGAAGCGCTGTCGGATCTGCTCGGGCGTATCGGCTCTTACGCCCAGCTTTATTATGTCGGCGACACCACGGATTCCGCGCGCGCCAAATTCTATGGTGACATTAACTCGAAGCTGACGGAACTTTCAACTGCTTTGCTGTTCTATGAATTGGAGTTCAATCAGCTGGATGATGCGAAGCTGGCCGAAGCACTAAAGGTTCCGGCCCTTGCACACTACAAGCCGTGGATCGACAATCTGCGCATGGAAAAGCCCTATCAACTGGATGCGAAACTGGAGCAGCTGTTCCTCGAAAAATCGCAAACCGGTGCTGGTGCGTTCAACCGATTGTTCGACGAAACCATGGCGGCTTTGACGTTTGAGGTGAATGGCGAAACCTTAACGCTTGAACCCACACTCAACCTGATGCAGTCACCCGATGAAGCCGTGCGCAAGGCAGGTTCACTCGCCCTTGCCAAAACCTTTGGCGCCAATGTCAAGTTGTTCACCTTGATCACCAACACACTGGCGAAAGACAAATCGATTTCCGACCAGTGGCGCGGCTTTAAAGACATTGCCGATGCACGGCATTTGTCGAACCGCGTTGAGCCTGCGGTTGTCGATGCCTTGATGGCTGCCGTGCACGCAGCTTACCCAACACTGTCGCATCGTTACTATCGCCTCAAAGCCAAGTGGATGGGCAAGGACAAGCTGATGCACTGGGACCGCAATGCGCCTCTGCCAAGGGAAGATAATCGCCCGATTGAGTGGGACGAGGCCAAGCAAACAGTATTGTCAGCCTACGGAGAATTTTCACCGGAAATGGCAGGCATTGCGCAGCAGTTTTTCGACAAGAATTGGATTGACGCGCCGTCACGCCCGGGCAAATCCCCCGGTGCCTTTGCGCATCCTACCGTGCCTTCGGCGCACCCCTATGTGCTGCTGAATTATTTAGGAAAGCCACGGGACGTGATGACGCTCGCCCATGAGTTGGGCCACGGCGTGCACCAGGTCCTGGCGGCGCGACAGGGGGCCTTGATGGCATCAACACCATTGACGCTGGCCGAAACCGCGTCAGTGTTTGGCGAAATGTTGACTTTCCAACGCTTGCTGAAAGCGGCTGATGATCCGGCAAAACGCAAGATCATGCTGGCGTCTAAAGTCGAGGACATGATCAATACGGTTGTGAGGCAGATTGCGTTCTACACGTTCGAACGCCGCCTCCACACCGCCCGCAAAGACGGCGAGTTAACGCCTGATCAGATCAACGCCATCTGGATGAGCGTGCAGGCTGAAAGCTTGGGCGATGCGATTGAATTCGGGCCGGGCTATGACGTGTTCTGGACCTCATCCCGCATTTCATCCATTCGCCATTTTACGTCTACGCTTATGCTTTTGGTGATTGCCTGGTGAACTCACTCTATGCGCGGTATCAGGAAAGCAGCGACGGTTTTCAGGACAAGTATTTTGAAATGCTGAAAGCCGGTGGCACCAAGCACCACTCGGAACTGCTCAGACCATTTGGTTTGGATGCGACGGATCCAGCGTTTTGGCAGAAGGGATTGAGCGTGATTTCCGGCATGATCGATGAGTTGGAGACCATGGGGTGATCTTGGCAAACTTTGCCATAAGTGGTATGGTCTTGCGAAAGGAGCATTCCAATGGCCACCATGAATATATCTCTGACGGATAAATTGAAGAGTTTTGTGGAAGCAAAAGTCGAGTCCGGTGACTTCGGCAATGCCAGTGAGTACGTCCGCGACTTGATCCGAAAGCAGCAGGCACACGAGCAGGCGATCGCGGAAATTCAGATTCTTCTGGACGAAGGCGAAGCCAGTGGTTTTGTGCCTTATGATCGCGCAGAAATCGAAGAACGTCTTGGCTTGAACAAGTCAAAAAAACGTGCGGCTTAGCCTTACCAAAGCCGCGCAACGCGAAATTGATGCGATGCATGCTTACGGCTTGAAAAACTTTGGCCGCAGTGTCGCTGATGAATACGCCAAGCAACTCCTCGATTTATTGGATTTGTTGCAAGACAATCCCCGCATGGGAGTGGAGCGCAATGACTTCAAAAAAGTCATGCGAACTCTTCGATATCGGAGTCACATGCTCTTCTATCGCCTCAATCAAAGAGGCATCAAAATTCATCGCATTTTGCACACCAGTCAAAATTGGGCGCAGATGTTTTAAACCAACTACTCCATCGCCCATCCATGACTGACGATCAGCGACTGTCCTGTCAGCGCATTGGTGGGGAAAGATGCGAACATCAGTGCCACCTCCGCCACATCTTCGAGCGTCGTGAATTCGCCATCCACCGTGCCGCCCAGCATGATTTTTTTGACGACGTCTTCTTCGGATATGCCAAGGCGAACCGCTTGTTCCGGAATTTGCTTTTCAACGAGCGGGGTTTTTACAAAGCCTGGGCAAATGACGTTGGCGCGCACGCCAAATTCAGCACCCTCTTTCGCCAAGGTGCGGGCCAAGCCGATGAGGCCGTGTTTGGCCGTAACGTATGCTGACTTTAAGGGTGAGGCGAGTTTGGAATGGACCGAGCCCATCAAAATCACTGTGCCTGACTTTTGTTTGTACATGTGCGGCAAACAGGCTTTCGTTGTCAGGAACGCACCATCCAAATGGATTGCCAGCATTTTCTTCCACTCAGAAAACGGAAAGTCTTCGGTGCGATGAACAATTTGCACGCCGGCGTTGGAAATCAAAACGTCAACCGTGCCCCATCTTTTGACGACTTCGGCAACGCCGGAGTTTACCGACGTTTCGTCTGTCACATCCATTGCGATGGCGAGAGTTTGCCCGGCCATCTCTATTGCGGTGGCATGGGCCTTCTCGCCGTTGATATCTGCGATGGCAACGCGGGCACCCTCGGCAACAAAGCGCTTTGCCATAGCTTGGCCGATGCCGCCCGCTGCACCGGTAATCAACACAACCTTGTTTTTCATGTTCATTCCATGACCTTTGATTTGCAATCAAACACCTCCTATCAGATTTTGGCAAACTGGGGCAAAATGTCGGCCTTGCGTGTGGGAGCGGGCTTCGCTAAGTCCATGGCATAGATTTTCGGGTTGGGAGACTCACGATATTATGGCTGATCATTCGCCTTCGCCTGCACCGCGCGGCCTTCAAGACCACAAAGAAACCTACGAAGGATTTGTGACAGGATCCGTGGCTTTGACCATTGTGTGCCTGTTTATTCTGGTGGCCCTTTGCGCTTTCCGCTTCATGGACAACTGGAATGTGTTCACGGGCTTTGCCGGCATTATCCTCGGTGTCATCGCCACATTGATCAACGTACGCACGGGCGGAAAATGGTATATATCAGGGGTGCTTCTGGCGCTCTTTGGATTATTTGTAGCGGCAAACGTCTAACGGATCACACAGCATGAAAATCGCAGTCCCCACGGAAACGCATGTCGGGGAGGCGCGAGTCGCGGTCTCGCCTGATATGGTGAAAGCCTATCTCAAAAAAGGTGCGACTGTCGCAGTCCAGTCGGGTGCGGGACTGGGCTCAAATTACTCTGACGCGGATTTCAAGGCCGCTGGTGCATCCATCGTCACCGGTGAGACTGTGGTAAAAGATGCAGACATCGTACTGACCATTCGCCGCCCGTCAGATAAATTGGTGAAGGCCATGAAGTCTGGTGCGATTGTGGTCGGTGGCTTGGAACCCCATGGCGACCGCAAAGTGCTTGAGGCTTTCGCCAAGTCGGGAGTTACGGCGTTTGCACTAGAATTGATGCCGCGCATTACGCGGGCCCAAAGCATGGACATTCTATCTTCGCAGGCGAACCTGGCTGGCTACAAGGCCGTGATTGATGCGGCAGCGAATTTTAGCCGCGCCTTCCCGATGATGATGACGGCAGCTGGCACGGTTGCGGCTGCCAAGGTTTTCATTATGGGGGTCGGGGTCGCTGGATTGCAAGCCATCGCAACAGCGCGGCGCATGGGAGCCATTGTATCTGCTACCGACGTGCGCAAGGCAACGGAAGAACAAGTGAAGTCGCTGGGGGCAAAATTTATCTATGTGGATTTGGCTGAAGCCGCGACGGCTGCGGGTTATGCGCGGGAATTGACGGCGGAAGAAAAAGCCAAGCAAGCCGAGCTTGTCGCAGGGCATGTGAAGTCTCAGGATATTGTCATCACGACGGCGTTGATTCCGGGTCGCCCGGCACCCACGCTCATTACCAAAGAGATGGTGGAAAGCATGAAGCCCGGTTCCATCATTGTTGATTTGGCGGTGGAACGTGGTGGCAATTGCCCACTGTCAAAGCCTGATCAGATCGTTGAACACAAGGGTGTAAAGATTATCGGCACACTGAATTTGGCAGGCAAACTTGCGGGCAACGCAGCACCGCTGTTTGCGAAAAACATTGCCAACTTCTTGGATCTGATGATTCAGAAAGACGGCACGTTGAAAATTGACGAAACCGACGAGTGCATCTGCGGCACGATGATCGCCAAGGGCGGCAAGCTGGTTCAGAAGATTTATGGGGACGCGAAATAATGGAACACATGACCATCGATCCTTTCATTTCGCTGCTCGGCATTTTCGTGCTGGCGGTTTTTGTGGGGTACTATGTGGTGTGGAATGTCACGCCTGCGTTGCACACCCCGCTGATGTCCGTCACCAACGCTATTTCATCGGTCATCGTTGTTGGCGCATTGTTGGCTGTGGGGGCAGGGGCTGTGGCTTCAGGTTCGACCATAGCCATGATCTTCGGCTTCCTGGCGTTGGTGCTGGCTTCAATCAATATTTTTGGTGGCTTCATGGTCACCTCGCGCATGCTTGCGATGTATAAGAAGAAAGAAAAATAAGATGAGCGCCAATCTCGCCGCCGTACTTTATCTCGTTGCCGGTTCGTTGTTCATCATGGCGTTGCGGGGTTTGTCGTCGCCCGCCACGTCTCGCACGGGCAACACTTATGGCATGGTGGGAATGGGCATTGCCGTGCTCACGACGTTGGCTTTGGCCAAACCCATCGGCTTTCTGCCATGGCTGTTGATCATTGCGGGGCTTGGTATTGGTGCCGTGGTTGGCGGCATCACGGCCAAGCGCATTCCCATGACGGCCATGCCGCAACTTGTGGCGGCGTTTCATTCACTTGTGGGGTTGGCTGCGGTGTTTGTTGCGGCGGCTGCATTTTATGCGCCGGACGCCTTTGGTATCACCAGCAACGGGGTGATCAACTCCGCCTCGCGCGTTGAAATGGCGCTCGGTGCAGCGATTGGTGCCATCACCTTTACAGGTTCCATCATTGCTTTTCTGAAACTTGATGGCCGCATGTCGGGATCGCCCATCATGCTGCCAGCGCGTCATGTGATCAACATCGCCCTGGCCTTGGCGCTTGTCGCATCGGGTGTGATGTTCTTCAACAACGCCGCAGACATCTGGTTCTGGGCCATTGTGCTGTTCAGCTTTGCGTTGGGCTTCCTGCTGATCGTTCCCATTGGCGGGGCCGACATGCCCGTCGTCGTGTCGATGCTCAACTCCTATTCCGGTTGGGCCGCTGCGGGCATTGGCTTTACGCTGGCGAACACCGCGCTGATTATCACCGGCGCACTCGTGGGTTCATCCGGTGCGATTCTTTCTTACATCATGTGCAAGGGCATGAACCGCAGTTTCATTTCGGTCATTCTCGGTGGCTTTGGGGGTGAAAGTGCAGGCCCTGCGGCTGGCAAGGGTGAAACCAAGCCGGTGAAGCAAGGCTCCGCCGAAGATGCTGCTTTCATGATGAAGAATGCGGAGACTGTTGTGATTGTACCAGGCTACGGCATGGCAGTGGCGCAGGCCCAGCATGCGCTTCGCGAAATGGCAGATCATCTTAAAAAGAGTGGCGTCACGGTCAAATATGCCATCCACCCCGTGGCGGGCCGCATGCCCGGACACATGAACGTGCTGCTGGCCGAAGCCAATGTGCCCTATGATGAAGTGTTTGAGCTTGAAGATATCAACAGTGAATTTGCACAAGCCGACATTGCTTTCGTGATTGGTGCGAATGACGTGACAAACCCATCTGCCAAGGATGATCCGACATCACCCATTTACGGCATGCCGGTGCTTGAGGTCTGGAAAGCCAAAACAGTGATGTTCATCAAGCGCGGCATGGCGTCTGGCTATGCAGGGGTCGACAATCCGCTGTTCTGGCGCGATAACACGCTGATGCTGTTTGGTGATGCCAAGAAGATGACAGAAGAGATCAACAAGGGAATGGATTGATGATAAATGTCAGGCCGTTTTGAGCTTGAACGCGTAGGCGGACCAGTATCGACTGAAGAACTACTCAATGATCTGAAAGCCGTTGGGCAAAAACTCCCTGATGGAGTGGTGACTGCCTTAGGCTATGACGCGCTTGGAAAGTTTGCCTCATCAACTCTCAAGACAAGATTTGGCTCTTGGAACACGGCCATCGATTGCGCAGGTTTGAAAAGTGGCAACATCCAAAATTATTCGGACAATGCGTTATTTGCAAATTTGATGTTTGTCTGGGAGAGCAAGGAGCGTCAACCACGAATAATCGAAATGGATGCGCCGCCTTCGAAAATATCAGCAAAGCCATACAAAAGGCGATTTAGAACTTGGAACAATGCTCTCAGCGAGTTTGTGATTTTCGCAAACGCAGAAGAATTGCGAGCCAGCAACGCAGAACCGATTGTATTAAAAAAACTTACACCGCGTTCAGCCGACCTCAGGCTAAGATTTCGAGTTCTCAAGAGAGACGACTTTAAATGCTGTGCGTGTGGCAAAAGCCCTTCTGCATTTCCTGGCTTACATCTACACGTCGATCATATCGTTGCGTGGAGCGACGGCGGCGAAACTATTTTGGAAAATCTGCAAACACTTTGCGAACCCTGCAATCTGGGCAAAAGCAACGTTCTTTGATCTTCTTGGATGATTAAAGATTTAGGCTGCTTTACCTTTTGAGGACTTAGAAGCAGTTTCAAACACAATCCTCAATCTACTTCCCGTAGCCTCCGCAAACTTCTTCATGGTCTTCCCTGACGGCATGGACTTGCCGCTTTCAAGCCGTGCAATCGTGCTCTGCCGCGTTTTCATCCGCTCCGCCAACTCATCCTGAGTCAATCCTGCACGCGTCCTTGCCGCAATCATTGCGGACGCCACTGCAAACTCCTCTTCAAGCGCATCAAATTCCTTCCGGTATTCCGGATCCTTCATCCATGTCTTGTGCAAATCAGAAATCTTTTTCATGTCACATCCTTTGCCCGTTGCCGCGCCAGTTCAAGTTCACTCTTGGGTGTTTTCTGCGTCTTCTTCACAAACACGCGTAATACAATCACCCGCTTTAACTGTGCGGTCATGTAAATCGCGCGTGAGATTCCATCTCGTCCGGTAATACGCAATTCCCATAAATGCCCCTCCAGATGTTTGACAGCATCCCGCGGCAGGGCATCGAAACCATGAGTTTCCACAACCATCGAATAACGCGCAAACCGCGCCCGCATATCCGCAGGAAGTTCAGCGATTTCCCGCTCTACAACACGATTCAGCGCCAAAACCGTCCAAGCCATACTCTGCAATATATCAAAAAAAAGATATTTTTGCAACACATTTTAATGCAAATCGAAGGCGCTCGATTTAAATATGACAGAAGAGATCAATAAAGGGATGGATCACTAGTGTAGTTTGTTGCAGGTTTTTGACAGACTGCAATCGCTGCATGTTTTCTGCGTGATGGACCTTATGACGTGCAGTGGTACGGGTAACAAATTGAGACCTGCTGATGCTAACTCGCAAGACAGCATGGTTGCAGCGCGGCGAAGCTCGCCATGGCTTTCGTGGTCGTCCAACAGGCCGTGCAAGCAGTAAACTTCTGTTTCAAATGACCCGTGTTGACAGGCGGACAACAGCGTCAACATCAAACACTCATCGGTGCACGCGCGTTTGCAACTGACTGGAAAGTAGTTGATCTTTTGTGGGCGGGCAGCCCGTAATGTGCGCACAAAATAATGCAGGCTGCCACTGATGCGGCAGGCCAAATCAACACCACCCTCAGACACCAAAGTAGACCATAAGTCATCCCAACACGAAGGATCGCCCAAGTCATAGCCTGCAAGTGTGCTGCGGAAACTCGTAAGCGCCACGCGCTCGGCCGTCAGTTCAAAAATATCATTGCCACGGGTGATCGAAGCCATGTTGACCTCACAGAGATTTCAGAAATGCGATAAGGGCATCGCGCTGGGCTTTCGGGGTCAAGCGAAATGCCTCTTTCGATTTTTCAGCCTCGCCGCCATGCCACAAAATGGCTTCGGCGAAACCACGGGCGCGGCCATCGTGGAGGAGCGTGTCGTGGCCATTCACAACTGGTATGAGGCCCAAGCCCCAGAGCGGAGGCGTTCGCCATTCACGGCCTGTTGCGTCAAAATCCGCACGGTTGTCGCTGAGGGCTTCACCCATGTCATGCAACAAAAGATCAGTATACGGATGTATTATCTGATTGGACAGTTCAAGGTGACGATGGTCAGCCGTTTTCAAGGTTGGCATGTGGCAGGCCGCACAACCGATGTCGCGAAACAGTTTAGCACCGTCGACAACTTTCTGTGTGGTGCTTTGGCGCTGGGCCGGCACCGCGAGCGTTGACGTGTAGAGGGTGAGTTTCTCTAAAAATTCCGCTTTCAGTTCAGGCGTTCCGCCGGTTGAAGACGTGGCACACGTGATTTGAGCGCTCTCGCAATTTTCAATCGGGTGATAATCGCTGGTCAGGCCAATGTCGCCCAAGGCGGCCGCAGCGTTCTGATTTTGCAGGTCAGGCTGACTGGCTTTCCAACCGAATTTTCCAACTGCTGTTGCTTGTGCTACTGCGTCCCACACGGTGTTGACGCGACCTGAAATGCCGTCGCTGTCGGTGTCGTCAACATCAGCCAACGCAATCAGTGTTGCATCGGGCACCGCTTCCAAGAGACCCAAACCGACCATATGTGGCGCAACGCGCGGTGAAAGCAAAAGGTCAGGCGGCAATGCTCCATAGTTGGCTTGAACAATGCTGTAACTGGGTTTCCGCAGTGAATAGCTTTCACCGTCGCCATAGAAGCCCGGCATTTCAATATAGGCAATGGCGGCCAAGCCTTCCGGTGCCACACCGTTGATGGCGCGTTCGCTGAGCTGGTCACCATAGCCGGGCACAGGTTTTGGCCCACCGTGGAGGCCTGTTCCTGGTGTGCTGATGCGAAACAGCATGGTGTCCATCGGCCCTGCACCGTTCACAGGCGGTTGGCCCCGACCGTCCTTGGTGTGGCAGCCTGAGCATGAGACGCGGTTAAAAAGAGGCCCCAAACCATCGAAGCTTTTGACAGACGCCGGGGCTTCAACCCAATTGGTGTTGAACAGTCGGTTGCCAAACGAAAATGGGCGCTGATGCTTGGGTGGAGAATTGCCTGCCGGAAATGAGAAAGCATTTGGCGCGTCAAGCGGCCTCGTGGTGTCACCACCGAGATTTGCCGATACAGGCAGTGCCAGAAGATGGTCGCGCAGCGATGGCGACGATGCCCCGCTGCCGTAGGCGACGAGGCTCGTCAGTGTAAGTGCGGCAGCTGCCGATATGGCTCGCTTGTGCCTCAACTGCTCGGGATCAACACGAGAACGCCAAGCTTGCTCCCCGCATCCTTCAAACCATCGCCCAAGGATTGCAATGCGGCGACGACGGCTTCAGCGTCTTTTCGTCCACTTGAGTCTTTGAGTGAAGCCAAGACTTTATCCCACGGGTCGCCCAGCTTGTTCACTTTGACCTCCGCATCCATGAACAGGTCCGAAACGCGTTTGGCCAAGGCCCCATCCCTTGAAGCAACAAGTTCTCCAAGTCCTGTCAAGAACCACACGCGTTTGATGCCCTCAAGATCGTGTACAAAATCCTGCTTGGTGGTGTCGGAAAAACACGAGTGCTCATCTTCCTGATCGCCGGAATCCAGTGCGACGGCCAAACGTTCTGACATGAATTCGAAGCCTGCGAGAATCGCCATGCCGTTGATGATGCGGCCCAAGGCTTCACGTTGTTCCAACTTTTCAAATGTCTCACGATAGTTGCCGCCTGTTGCAGGGGCCCAGGCGGTTTCCAGTGTACCGAGGTCAGAGGCAAGTTTTGCCGTTACCAGTTTCAGATAGTCGCGACGTCGATCATTGTTTCCCTGCCCCGCAATGTAATCTGTGTGCGGACGGTTTCCCGGCCCATCAAGCGATAAGTCCTGACCCCACAGAAGAAACTCGATCGCATGCCATCCCGTTGTCACGTCCGCTTCATCGGTTTTTTGATTGGCTGCTGTCAGCGACGCGCCGTCGAGAACAGCTTTGCTGTTGATGATGCCTGCATCGGGCTTTCCTTCGACATAATCGATGAAGGCCTCATTCATTGGCCATGCGTTGATTTCGCCTTCGACGGCTTCAATGGGCCCATCGTAGAACCGGAAGGTTTCTGTGCGCAGATAGGCCGGACGGGCAGAGACCCAGGCTTTGCGGGCAGCGGCCAAACTGTCCACCGTCGGGGATGCCAGGAGGCTTGCAATAGCTGTCTCAAGTTTGGCCACTTCGGACTTTGCTTCAGTGTAAGACGCGTGCACGAGATTTGCATAAGCAGCGACTTGTGGTTTTCCGTCATAAGCGAATGCGCCAGAGTCGGTCGAGGCAATGGCATAGGTCGTGGGCGCAGCATCGTCGCTGCCTTCGCCGCCTTCGCCGTCGACAAGGATGATCTGAACAGTGTTGATCGGGGTATTTGAGCTGAGCGGTGTGGCATGCGACGTTACACTTCCTGCAAGCACGGCTACTCCCAATGCTGTCCAGAGTTTTGCTGTTTTGGCCATTGCTTTTCCCTTTTCCGACTAATATTGTCAGATAAGTAAAACAGATGGCCGAGTAAATCAATCGGAAAATGGAGTCTGCGTCATGATGCTGCAAATTGCCGGGGTTTTGCCGCCTGAAACTGTGGAAAAGATGCGCGCATCGCTGGTCGCTGAAGAGACAAGTTTTGCATCCGGCAAAGACACAGCAGGCTGGTATGCGAAAGACGTCAAGCACAACGATCAGTCCAAAGGCCCGGCGGCCATTGCGGCGATGGAGCAGGTAAAAGTCGCCCTGTTAGGGCACGGTGTATTTGTCTCAGCGGCGCGGCCCAAAGCTTTTGTGAAGACGCTGGTGTCCCGTTACCGCCCGGGCATGCATTACGGTGCTCATGTTGATGATGCCTTGATGGGTGGCGTGCGCACTGATTTGTCATTCACGTTGTTCTTGTCCGAACCTTCCACGTATGACGGTGGCGAACTTGTGGTAGAGGGGCATGACGGCGACACCGAAGTGAAGCTCGATCCCGGGTCACTCGTTCTCTATCCAACCACCAGTCTTCACCGTGTTGCTGAGGTGACGAAGGGCGAGCGACTGGCGATTGTGGGTTGGGTCCGCAGTTTTATGCGCAGTGCAGAACAGCGCGAGACCTTGTTTGATCTTGATCAGGTTGTTGCCAACTTGAAAGCCAGCAACGCAGATCGTGCATTGATGAACCCGGTGATGAAAGTGCGTAACACCTTGACCCGCATGTGGGCCGAGGATTGACCCCTCGCCAAAGCGCCATGACTTCGACTAAGTTCTACCTCATGGGAAACCCTCCCGGTTCGGCGGCGGCATATATTGAGGTGATCAGGGGCAATGGCACAGGAAACAATTACGCTTGAAAAACCGACGGTGCATCTGGTGCATATGTTGGTGTTCACTCTCGTTGTTACGATTCTGGCAGCAGTGTTGTTTCCCTCCATCAAAAATGCCTTCATGGCAAATCCGGGTTTGAATGGATTGATAGTCGCCACGCTTTTGCTGGGTATGGTTTATGCTTTCCGCATGGTCTGGCGCCTGGGGCCGGAAGTGACATGGGTCAACGAATTCCGCATGGGTCAACCCAACGAAGCAACACCGCCGATTTTGCTGGGGCCGATGGCGACGTTGCTGGGTGATGCGAACCGGCGCACGGTATTGTCGCCCCAAACCATGCGTTCGCTGTTGGACTCGCTTGCCTCGCGCCTCGATGAATCGCGCGACTTGGTGCGATATCTGGTCGGGCTTCTGATATTCCTTGGTTTGCTCGGCACGTTCTGGGGCTTGCTGGAAACCGTATCGTCGGTTGGAGATGCGATCAAGAATCTGGATGTGACGTCAACGCAATCAAGCTCTGTTTTCGAGGAACTGAAAACCGGATTGCAAAGACCGCTGGCCGGGATGGGGCTTTCGTTTGCCTCGTCACTGTTTGGTTTGGCGGGTTCTTTGATTTTGGGCTTCATGGATTTGAAGGCCTCACAAGCCCAAAACCGTTTTTATCATAATTTCGAAGATTGGCTTTCAACCATCACTGACGTCGGCATGGGTGATGGCGCAACCGCAAACCTGCCCGCTTTCATGCGCATGGACATGCAGAACCTTCATCGTACTGTTGAGCGCCTTGGCGACCAGATTGATTTGGGGCGCAATGGTGCTGCTGCAAATGGATCAAGCGAAACCATTGAACAATTGGCTGATGCAGTGACCAACCTTGTGACCCAGATGCGGGAAGAACAAAAAATGGTGCGGCAGTGGATTCAAAACCAGCAGGTGCAGCAAAATGAAATGCAACGGCTGTTGATGCGCCAGAGCGGCACTGTGCGGGGGCGTGAATAAAGATGGCAGGTTCACTGTCCCGTCGCCGCCGGAATGAAGACGCACCCTACTGGCCAGGCTTTGTCGATGCCATGGCGCAGCTTCTATTGGTCATCATCTTCTTGCTGTCGGTGTTCATGGTGGCGCAATTTTTGCTCGCACGAGAGATTTCCGGTCAGGATTCAGCGCTGGGGCAGTTGCGTTCGCAGATTGCAGAATTGACGGAACTGCTGGCGCTGGAAAAATCAGCGAAGGAAGAGGTTGAAGGGCAGTTGTTGGCTTTGACTGATGATCTCAATGCGGCCAAGTCCAAGAGCGCTGATCTCATGGCGGGGCTTGAAGCGGAGAATGCGCGTGGACTATCGGCGGGTTCCGCATTGACCGGGTTGCAATCGTCATTGTCGGCTGAAAAGAAAATTTCAAGCGAGGCCATGGCCAAGGTCGAATTGTTGAACCAGCAAATCGCCGCCATGCGCCGACAATTGGCGCAACTCAATTCGCTGTTGGACGCTGCTGAAGAACGCAACAAAGCCTCCGACACGCAGGTTGCCGATTTGGGTCGTCGGTTGAATTCGGCGCTGGCGCAAAAGGTGCAGGAGCTGAACAAGTATCGTTCGGAATTCTTTGGTCGCCTGCGGCAAATCCTGTCGCAACGGTCTGATATTCTGGTGGTGGGAGATCGCTTCGTGTTTCAGGCCGAAGTCTTGTTTCCCAAAGGTAAGGCTGAGTTAAATCCGGCGGGTGAAACAGAAATGTTGAAACTTGCTGATGCGCTTAAACAATTGGAACGCGAGATTCCAACTGATATTGCCTGGGTTTTGCGCGTCGATGGGCACACGGATACGGACCCCATGCAAAACGCTGAATTCAAATCCAACTGGGAGCTCTCGGCTGCACGCGCCATTTCCGTGGTGAACTATCTGGAAGCCAAAGGTGTGCAGTCCAGGCATTTGGTCGCGGCGGGTTTTGGTCAGCATCAGCCGCTTGTTGTCGGTGATACGGAAGAAGCAAAAAGCGAAAACCGTCGCATTGAATTGAAGTTGACGGAACGCTGAATTCAAAGTTTCGCGGTGAATTGCAGCTTCGCCAACTTCGCATAGAGCGCTGACTTTTTGAGCAACTGCGCATGGGTGCCTTGGGCGGTGATTTTGCCTTGGTCCATGACAATGATTTTGTCAGCATTGCGGACCGTCGCCAAGCGATGGGCGATGACCAGCGTGGTGCGCCCTTCCGTCAACTTTTCAAGTGCCTGCTGCACCAGGGATTCGCTTTCAGCATCGAGGGCGCTTGTCGCTTCGTCGAGCAACAGGATCGGGGCATTTCGCAAAATGGCGCGGGCAATGGCCACGCGTTGGCGCTGGCCGCCGGAAAGTGTGACGCCGCGTTCCCCCAATTCGGTGTCCAAACCTTTGGGAAGGTGTATTGCGAATTCATCAATGCGGGCGGCTTTTGCAGCGGCCGTGATGTCTTCAAGTGTTGCCTCGGGTTTTCCGAACCGAATATTTTCAGCCAGTGAACCGGAAAAAATGACCGGGTCCTGTGGCACCGTTGCGATGACATCGCGAAGCGCCTTCAGGTCCACCGATTCAATGTTCATGCCATCGACCGTAATCTTGCCTGATTGTGGGGCGTGAAAGCGTTGCAGCAACGAGAACAACGTCGTCTTGCCAGCCCCTGATGGACCCACAACCGCAGTCACAGTTCCGGACTTGGCGACGAAGGACACAGCTTTGAGAATGTCGCGTTCGCTGCGGGTGGGGTAATGGAAGCTGACGGTCTTGAACGAAACGTCGCCCGTTACAGGCTGCGTGAAAACCAAAGCACTGGGGGGAGATGTAATGACAGGTTTTTCGTCGAGCAATTCTGAAATGCGCTCAGCCGCACCGGCAGCGGATTGTACCTCGCCCCACACCTCAGACAATTGCCCAAGTGAACTGGCAGCGAACACCGCATAGAGCACAAACTGCCCAAGCGTGCCGCCAGTCATGGTGCCCGCCATGACTTCCCGCGCGCCGTTCCACAACAGCAAAACAATAGCACCCATCGACACAAAGATAATCGCAGCCGTCAGGATTGAGCGGGCCGTCGTGCGTTTGGTGGTGGCCTGAAATGCCGTGATGGTTGACGCCTCAAAAGATTTGATCGTGTGTTTTTCCTGGGTGTTGGACTGCACTGTGGTGATCGCAGCCAGACGCTCCTGGGCGAAGGCTGCGGATTGCGCCAAGGCATCCTGAGCCGCACGGGACAAATTGCGCACGCGGCGGCCATACACAATCAAAGGGATCACGATCAGCGGAATTGCAAGCGACGCCAGACCTGACATGCGTGGTGAGGTGTAGATCATCATCACCAAGGCGCCGATGAGCATGACACCATTGCGCAGGGCGATGGAGGCCGTGGACGAGAATGCTGATTTGATCTGGTTGGCATCGGCTGTCAAACGCGACACGACTTCGCCGGTGCGCTGTTGTTCGTAGAACGCGGGCGTGAGGGTTGTGAGGTGGCGGAATAGTTGGTCGCGCACATCTGCTACCACACGTTCTCCGATCCAACTGACGAAATAGAAGCGCAGGGATGAGGCAATCGCCAACACCGCAACGACGCCCAACATCACACCGAAATATTGATTGATGAGGGCCGGGTCCTGGCCTGTGAAACCATTGTCCAACACACGGCGAACGGCAATTGGCACCAAAAGAGTCGCAAGCGACGCCACAACCAGCGCCACCAAGGCGGCGACCGCTTGCCACTTGTATTGCAGCATGAACGGTAGCAACCGGGCTAAGGGGCGTAAATCCCTTGGGTTTTCGCGCTCGGGAAGGTCTCGCCGTGAGTTTCGGGCCATCGTTTTCCTGTTTTTCAGCAGGGCCTTGCCCCGTCCAACGTCCTCCTATATAGGACCGCCAAACCGAAAGTCATCCATTGGGTTTCCCTCATGGGAAATCTTTGTTTTTTGAAGAGTTGCATTATGAAATCCGGCATTCACCCAGACTACCATCCCATCACCATCGTCATGACTGACGGTACTTCTTTTGTGACCCGTTCCACTTACGGAAAACCCGGCGACACGATGAACCTCGATATCGATCCAAAGTCCCATCCGGCATGGACAGGCGCTCAAGGCACCATCCTCGACCGCGGCGGCCGCGTGTCGCGCTTCAAGCAAAAGTTCGGCTTCCTCAGCAAGTAAAGCTTGCTTTGATAAATCAGAAACCCGGCACTGGTGGCCGGGTTTTTTTGTGTATGGGTATAAAAATCGCGCACCCCCTCCCGTCCTATCGGACGTACTCCCCCGTCGCTTCGCGCCGAGGGAGAAATAGGTTCGTGTTTTCTCCCTCACGCTTCGCGTGGGGGAGTACCCGCAGGGGGAGGGGGTGTTTGAAACAAACTCCGTATTTAAGCCCTACCGACCGCCAAATGCTCTGGTCAATAGGTCCATCTGCATCGCAACTGGGTTTTCATTGGCAGCGGCGACTTCGGTTTTGCTGATGATCATTTGATCAATCACGATGATGCGTTCATGCAAACGCAGGGAGCGTGCCACGAGCTCCACCAAACCTTCCGGCAAATTCTCAGAGCCCGGAATTTTATGGCCTTCGCCAATATCACTCAAGCTCACACGGGATTTTTCGCGTGAGGCATCATGTTCTGTCAATTCACCAGCTCCGATGGCCCGCTGCAACAACAACCAGGATGCCAGCTGCATCAGTCGTGTGGTGAGGCGCATGCTTTCGGTGGCATAGGCGATGGTGCCGGGGCGGTCGAGCACGCGGCTGTCGACGCGGCCTTGGCCGTCAAGATAATTTGCCGTCTCTTCAACAAGGCCCATGCCTTCCTTGAAGATTTTTTCGAATTGTTCCGTGCCCTGAAACCGGGAAAAGAAATTGATGGTGCTGCTGTTGGCCGCGCTGCGTTGATCACGCATGTTTAATTGTCCCCTACTCACTTTACTCAAACTTTAAGCACCTCTCCTGATCATATGCGGACGTGGGCGAAGGTCAAGTCGATACATTGGTTGTCATCAGTTTGTTATGGAGCAAGTTTGAGGCCACAAAAAAAAGCCGCGAACAAGCGCGGCTTTGAGTTTCTAACAGGGAGGCGTCAAACAGAGTGGACAGAAACCACTCAAAGACATCCGGATCGCTCCGAACAGATGTCATGGTAAACGTTAACGATTACCAAAGTCTTAAAGGTCCGATGTTCAACATCGATTATTTCGCCTGCAAAACCGGCATTTGTTAACGGTTGTTAACTTTTGAAAAACGCGTCAGCCGCCGAACGTGAGGCTTGCTTTCGGTTGATTTCAGCCTCGATGCGCTGGATTTCGCTGGCCAACAGTTTCACGCGCAGGTTCAATTCATCGAGGCTGATGGCTTCAAGGTTCTCACCCAGCACGTGTTCGTGTTTGGGTTTCGGCAGGTCATCAAGGTTCATTTTGGGCCACCTTTGTTTCCCGATTATGCTGCCGCATGTTAAGCATGAGGGCAAGAGTTTGGGAGTGAGACGATGAACATGATGACTGCAATTGCCATCCGTGAGCCAGGTGGTCCTGAAGTTCTGGTGCCTGAACAGATTACAACGCCTGTTCCCGCGATGGGACAGGTGTTGATCAAAGTGGCCGCAGCAGGTGTGAACCGGCCTGATATTTTGCAGCGGCAAGGCGGCTATCCACCGCCTGCCGGTGCTCCACTGACGCCGGGGCTTGAGGTCGCCGGCGACGTGGTGGCGTTGGGGCAGAGCGTGCAACGTTATAAGATGGGCGACAAAGTCTGTGCTTTGGTGCCCGGAGGCGCCTATGCTGAGTTTTGTGTGGCGGCGGAAGACAATGTGCTGCCCATCCCTGAGGGCATGAGCCTGATCGAAGCGGCAGGCCTGCCCGAAACCTATTTCACCGTGTGGACCAATGTATTCCAACGCGGACGCCTGCAAGCGGGTGAAACCTTTTTGATACACGGCGGCACCAGCGGCATCGGCTCTACCGCCATCATGCTGGCGAAGCACTTTGGCGCTAAAGTGATCGCTACTGCAGGCAGTGATGAAAAATGCGCCGCGTGTTTGAAACTGGGCGCTGATGTCGCCATCAATTATCGCACACAGGATTTTGTCGAAGTGATGAAAGAACAGGGACTGAGCGCTGACCTCGCCCTCGACATGGTGGGCGGAGATTACGTCGCCCGCAATTTCAAGGTCATGGCAGTCGAAGGCCGCATCGTACAGATTGCATTCCAACGCGCCTCTAAAATTGAAATCGATTTGCTTCCCATCATGCTGAAGCGGTTGACACTGACAGGCTCAACCCTGCGCCCGCGCACCGTTGCCCAGAAAGCCGACATTGCCCGCGAACTTGAAGCAAAGGTGTGGCCATTGTTGGCCGCTGGCAAATGCCGCCCCATCATCCACGCTACATTCCCCCTGAAAAAAGCCGCCGAAGCCCACCGCATGATGGAATCGAGTGTGCACACGGGGAAGATTATTCTGGTGGTGTGAGAAGGCCCCATCGCACTTGGGGAAGTACCCCCTAGCAATCGCTTGCTATTGCGGTGGGGGAGGGGGGCCTTCACCGCCCCAAACAACAGCAAAATTACAAAAATCAAAAACATCTCGACCTCATGCAAACAAAAACGCCCCCGTTGCATGAAACTGCAAGAGGTGAAAAACGCTCGACGGATTTATGGAGTGTGTCCTTGATGCCACAACCAGCCGCGCGCTGTCAAGCATTATTTTCCTTCAATAGGTTCGAATAGTTCAACCTCTTGAAACCTCATTGCAAACCCGTGCGGACTCGCTTATAGCCAACACAATCCCTGACACTTGAGCGTCTAAATCATTGGAGCCCCTAGGAAGGTTCTGAAGGAGCGAAATATTATGTCCCGTGTCCCATTGATGGCCAAGGCCACTGCCGTTTGGTTGGTTGAGAACACTACTGTGACTTTCAAGCAAATCGCAGAATTCTGCCATTTGCATGAGTTGGAAGTGAAGGGCATTGCCGATGGCGATGTGGCCACGGGCGTGCGTGGTTTAGACCCCGTGACAGGCGGACAATTGACACGCGAAGAAATTGCCAAGGCCGAAGCCGACCCGGATCATAAAATCCAGATTCTCGAATCCAAGGTCATCGATGTGAAGGTCAAGGTCTCCACGTCAGGCCCGCGTTATACGCCCGTGTCGCGTCGTGGTGACCGTCCGGATGCCATTCAGTGGTTGCTGCGCTTCCACCCCGAATTGCCGGATGCTGCCATTATGAAACTGGTCGGCACCACCAAGCACACCATCAATGCCGTGCGCGACCGCACGCACTGGAACATTCAAACCATCAAGCCCGTCGATCCTGTGTCGCTTGGTATTTGCACGCAGATTTCGTTGGACGCTGCAGTTCAAAAGGCAGCCTCGCGTTCGGGCAAGAAAACCGTGGGGGATGGTGAAGCCTTGCGCACACTGATTCCGGCCTCTGAAGTGTCAGGCACCGAAGCTTACGCCCGGGCCCAGGAAGATGCGGCAGCACAGGCGTCGGCCAATGAAACCGTCAGCGAAGCCGCAGAGCGCCGTCAGAATGAAGATATCAATGCTGACTCGGTGTTCGCGAAGTTGAAGGGCCTCAAAATCGACGAAGAGCAGAATTGATGCGTATTCTGGTCGTTGGGGGTGACGGTACGGTTGGTCGTGCCGCCATCAGCGATTTGAAGAAGCGGCATGAAATTGTAACGGCTGGCCGCACATCTGGCAGCATCAACGTTGACGTGATGGACGAAGCATCCATTGCGGCAATGTTCAAAGCTGCAGGTACTATCGATGCGGTGATTACCACAACAGGTCATACGCATTTTGGTCCGGTCGCTGAAATGACGCCCGCCCTTTTCCGCAAGGGCATTGATGACAAGCTCATGGGCCAGATCAATGTCGCGTTGATTGGTCAACATCATGTCAATGCTGGCGGATCAATCACCCTGACCAGCGGTGTGACAAATCGTGATTTCATCCGAAAAGGCGCCAATGCATCATCCGTGAACGGAGCATTGGACGATTTCGCCCGTGGCGCAGCAATTGAAATGCCCCGCGGCATTCGTATCAATGTGGTCAGCCCGGGTCTACTCGAAGCGTCGGCAACAAAGTATGACGGCTTTTTCCCGGGGCATATTCCAGTTTCGGCTGAAAGCGTAGGCTTGGCCTACACAAAGAGTGTTGAAAGTGCGCTGACTGGCCAGGTGTTCGTAGTCGATTAATGCCCGTGGAAATTGCTGGTCGCGGTTTCCATCAGCACCGACATGAACGCCACGTGGCGGGCGCGAGACAGGGCACCGAGGGTGGTGCCCACCACGTCTTTGTTGGTGAGCCAACTCGTGGGTTCACGCGCCCCATTCCAGGCTGTTTCGTTCAACGGTGAAATGTCTTCGATGTTGGGCGGGTAGATCGCCGTGAGGCGCACTCCTGACCCTCGTAGTTCCTGCCGCAACGCATCTGTCAATCCGGTCTGGCCATGCTTCGAGGCGATGTAAGCGACAGATGCACCTTGCAGTGGAACATTTTCCATGCCGCTGATTGAGACCATGTTGATGATGTCAGCAGCGCCAGATTTTTTCAGCAATGGTAACAGCCCGCGCGTCAGCAGCAAAGTGCCCGTGACATTCGCCGTGATGGTTTGCGAGATCGCGTAGGCATCGTGGCTGTCCATCGGGCCGGAAAGCCACGTCGCGGCGTTGTTGATCAGAATATCAAGGGCACGGTTTTCATCGCGCCAGGTTTTGGCCAGTGTGGTCACTTCTGAAATGTCGGCCATGTCGAGGGGTACAACATTCGGTTTGGTGCCTGTGCGCAAACGTATCGATTCGGCGAGGGAGTAAAGGTTTTCGGGGCTGCGGCCAGAGATGGTCACGTGTGCGCCAAGGTCCGAGAACACCACGGCAAAGGCTGCGCCCAAACCACGGCCCGCGCCTGTAATGAATACATGCTTGCCCTTCAGAACATCCATTACATTTCCTCGTTAATACGTGTCAGCCGAGCGTACCATGCGCGCGAAGAGGGCGATGATCAATGCTGCCAAAACCGTAAGGCCCAAGCCCCATTGCAGGTTGGTGAACTCAGCGGCAATGCCGATCAATGGTGGTCCTGCAAGAAAACCCGAATAGCCCATCGACGTCACAGCGGCGATGCCACGTCCCGGCGCATCAGGCTCCAACCGGCCACCGCCTGCAAACAACACAGGCGCCACATTGCCGATGCCTATACCGCCAATCGCAAAGGCAACGAGAGCCATGGGCACGCTCGGCAACACCAAAGCTGCGGCAGTTCCAGCTGCGGTCAAAAGCGCGCTCCAAAACACCATGGGCACAGCCCCGAATTTTTGCCGGAGCATGTCACCGGAAAAACGAGAGACGGCCATGCCGGATTGGTAAAAACCAAACGCCATGGCGGCGGTTGCAGCTTCAATGGTGAAGCGGCTTTGCAGCATCAGCGCTCCCCAGTCGGCCACGGAGCCTTCAATCATCAGGGCCAGAAAGCACAACGCGCCAAGTCCGATGGTGGCTTTTGTCGGCCATGCGAAGTGCGACCCGGACAACCCTTTGTCGACTTCGGCAGGCAGGAAATACCGCGCTGCGATGACAAGGCCGACGGCACAAAAAAGGCTGATGGCAATGAGTTGATAATTTGGACCAACATGCCCCATGAGCCACGCGCCCCCAATGGTTCCCACTGCAGCACCCACGCTGAAGCCACCATGAAAGCCCGACATGACAGGTTTTTTCAGCGCCTTCTCAACGGCCAAACCATGGGCGTTCATGGCAACGTCCATGGAGCCCACGCAGGCTCCCAATAACGCGCCACCCAACATGAAGGTCAGCAGAGTTGGTGCAAGTGCCGGGGCAAACAGAAATGCCGCAAAGCCGAGGCCAGCCACAAGTGTGACGAAGGCACTGCCTTTTTTATTGATGATCGCACCCGCAATTGGCATGGCAATCACCGCTCCGACTGCGAACGACAACAATGCGATGCCAAACAAACCCAGCCCCGCATCTAACCGGGTCTTGGCCAAGGGAATATGCGTCACCCAACCACCCAGTAAAATTCCATGCAAAACAAACACCGCCATGATGGCGTGGCGGGCGGCTTGAGGTGAAACTTGCATGGAGACTCCAGGGTGATTTGCATCCACAATAGTGGACTGGTTGAAACCGCGCCAAGGGCTGAAATGCACTGCTGACATGATGCTGACGGGTATTGACGTAGGTATGCAGGCAAGGGCAACTCACCCTGATTTCAGGAATCCTTGATGACCGCTTCCCACACCAGCAAACACGCCGTTACCTTCGTGTTCATTACCGTGTTTCTGGACATGGTGGGCTTTGGACTGATCATGCCGGTATTGCCACGGTTGATTGAGACTGTGGGACAAATGGACATTGCGCACGCAGCGGCCATTGGCGGCTGGATGTTCTTTGCATTTTCGCTGACACAATTTGCATTCGGCCCGATGATGGGCAATTTATCCGACGCCTTCGGGCGTAGGCCGCTGTTGCTGCTCGCCGTGTTTGGTCTGTGTATCGACTATCTGATTATGAGCTTTGCGCCCAACATTTTCTGGTTGTTTGTGGGTCGCGCCTTCGCCGGGTTTTGTGGCGCGTCCTATGTCATCGCCAATGCTTACATTGCTGATGTGACAGCCCCCGAAGAGCGGGCCAAAGCTTTCGGGTTGATGGGTGCGGCCTTCGGTTTGGGCTTCGTTATGGGCCCGGCATTGGGTGGTATCCTGGGTGAGTTTGGCGCTCGGGTTCCGTTTTATGTGGCGGCCAGCGTTTCGGCTTTGAATCTGATCTACGGTTATTTCGTTCTGCCGGAAACCTTGCCGTTGGAAAAGCGCCGTGCCTTTGAATGGGTTCGTGCCAACCCGTTTGGCACGTTCAAAGTGTTTCAAAGCTACAAGGATGTCATGCCCTTGTGCATCGTAATGTTTGTCTATTTCTTCGCCTCAGCGGTATATCCCGCGATCTGGCCATTCTGGAGCATTGCGAAATTTGGCTGGAGTGAGTTGATCATTGGGCTGACGCTGGCGGCTTTTGGAATTGTCACCGCCGTTTTCCAAGGTGCATTGACGGGACCTGCGGAAAAGAAATTCGGTGCCAGCAATGTGGTGTTGATCGGGCTTGCTTCATCTGTGATTGCCGTCATCGGTTACGGCCTTGCGCCCGGGATCATTGCAGTTGTTGTGTTGTTTGTGGTGCACGGGCCAGAGGGATTTGTGCATCCGATGTTGTCAGCATTGATGTCAAGGTCGGTGCCCGATAATGCCCAAGGCGAATTGCAGGGTGGCATCTCCTCCATCATGTCGGTGGCGATGCTGGCGGGGACGGTGTTTTTCTCGCAAGTGTTTTCGTGGTTTATGCAGCCCAATGCGTTTGTGCAGTCGCCCGATGTGGCGATGTTCACAGCCGCCGGGTTTCTAGCCCTGACGATGGTGATTTTTTTGCGTGTGCGAAAAAGGTAAAGATCCCCATTGCCCTTCGGGCACTTCCCCAAACGAGTTGGGGAAGAAAGATGTTTTTAAACCTTCCCCAATTTATTGGGGAAGTGCCCGAAGGGCGATGGGGGCCTTGTTTACTGCCCAATACCCTTCGCCTTCATTGCTGCAGCAATCTCCGTGAGAATGACTGGATCATCAATGGTGGCTGGTACTTTGAAGTCTTCTTTGTCTGCCATTTTGCGGATGGTGCTTCTCAGGATTTTTCCGGATCTGGTTTTTGGCAAGCGCGCGATCACCACGACTGTTTTTAATGCTGCGACCGCGCCGATTTTTTCGCGCACCAGTGCGACGCATTCTTTTTCGATCAGATTGGAATCACGGTTGACGCCGGATTTCAGCACGATGAAGCCCAGTGGAATTTGCCCCTTCAGTTCATCGGCAATACCGAGCACGGCGCATTCCGCCACATTGGGGTGTGAGGCCAGGATTTCTTCCATGCCGCCTGTGGAAAGGCGGTGACCCGCAACATTGATGATGTCGTCGGTTCTTGCCATGATATAGAGATAGCCATCTTCATCCATATAACCCGCATCCGCCGTTTCATAAAAACCGGGAAAGGTTGTGAGGTAAGCTTTGCGGAAGCGTTCGTCGGCATTCCACAGGGTTGGCAAACAGGACGGCGGCAGCGGAAGTTTTACACAGACAGCGCCCAATTGTCTGCGCGTCACTTCGTGACCGCCTTCATCCAGTACGCGCACATCATAGCCTGGCATCGGCACCGTCGGCGAACCGTGTTTGACGGTCAACATGCCGAGGCCCACGGGGTTTGCGGCGATGGACCAGCCGGTTTCCGTCTGCCACCAATGGTCAATCACAGGCACGCCCAGTTTTGCTTCGGCCCATTTCACTGTGTCAGGGTCAGCCCGTTCGCCAGCCAGAAAAAGCGTTCGGAAATGGCTGAGGTCATATTGCCCAATGAGCTTGCCATCGGGGTCTTCTTTTTTGATGGCGCGAAAGGCTGTTGGGGCAGTGAAGAGCGCTGCCACTTTGTATTCAGAAATGATGCGCCAGAACGCGCCAGCATCAGGTGTGCCAACGGGCTTTCCTTCATACATCAGTGTGGTTGCACCAAACAGCAGCGGTGCATAGACGATGTAGGAGTGCCCCACGACCCAACCCACATCTGACGCGGCCCAGAAGACTTCGCCCGGTTTGACGCCGTAGATGTTCTCCATGCTCCAATACAAGGCCACCATATGTCCGCCGTTGTCACGCACCACGCCTTTGGGTTGTCCCGTGGTGCCGGAGGTGTAGAGAATGTAGAGTGGGTCTGTGGCGTTGACGGCAACGCAATCCACACCAGCTGATTGAGCCGCGACCAGGCTTGTCCAATCCACATCCTGACCTGACATTTCGGCCGTGAGCTGAGGGCGCTGCAGCAACACGATATGTTCGGGTTTGTGCACGGACAGCAGGATAGCTGCATCAATCAAAGGTTTGTAGGCAATGACGCGGCCCGGTTCCAGACCACATGAGGCAGTCAAAATTGCCTTCGGCTTTGCATCATTGATGCGTGTTGCCAACTCCGAGGGTGCAAAGCCACCAAAGACAACTGAATGAATTGCACCCAATCGTGCACACGCCAACATGCCGATCACGGCTTCCGGAATATTGGGCATGTAGATGATGACGCGGTCACCCCGCGAGATGTGGAGGCTGGCCAAACCACTCGCAAAATGAGCAACTGCATGTTGTAACTGCGCATAGGTGAACTGACGTTTCTCGCCCGTCATGGCGCTGTCAAAAATCAGTGCCAGCCGCTCGCCGTTTCCGGCTTCAACATGCCGATCCACGGCATTCCAGCAGGTATTGCATTCAGCACCCGCAAACCACCGATCCAATCCACTGGACGAGTCCAGCACCCTGTCCCAGGGCTTCGACCAGTCCACGCCGTTTGCGGCTTTTGCCCAAAAGTCTTCAGGGTCGCGTTGCCAGCTTTTGTAGACTTCGTGGTAACGGCTCATGGAATTGTTCAACCTGCTCAAAGTGATTAGGGCTCTGTGGGCTTGTTTTGGCTGGATACCTCACCTGGAATCAAGGGGTTCCTGCTTCGCCCTTCGTCGCAGAGGCGTGAATTTCCGGAATTCGGGTTTAACTCGAAATTATCAACTTATGCGGCATTTCCTGAGCTGGAGGGCTATGCCATGGCTATGACTGGAATTGACGTGCTGGCTGCAGAAAACCGGGCCTCGCGTTTTGGTTTTCGTTTGCGCGAGAGTTTCAGGCTGCATGGCTTGTTTTTTGCTTTGCCCCTGTTTTATTTGCTGGCCTTCAAGGTTGCGGGTATCTTCAATTCAAACCTTATTGATGGCGATCCGTTTTGGATGTTCATCAGCATCCTGTTTTTTTCCACATTGGTTGCCTTGCTTGCAATGGTGATCATGCAGTTTTATTTTGTGGCGGCGGTCGATAAATCTGAAAAGCCAATCAGCGGCCTCTATCGCCGCATGGTTTCGGTGCTGCGTCATCACGATACAATGGTGCGCGGTATTCCAATGTTTCTGGCGCTGCTGATTTTCATGTACGCATTTACGTTTTTCAAGGCGAACGTGACAAACTTCATCCCGTTTGCATGGGATGTCACGTTTGATCGCTGGGATCAGGTTTTGCATTTTGGAACCAGGCCCTGGGAATGGTTGCAGCCCGTCTTTGGAAACGTGGTGGGAACATTGATCTTGAACGTGAACTATAATCTCTGGTTCATGGTCATGCAGTTGTTCTGGATTTATTTTGGATTTATTCAGAAGCCCGGTCTCGATCGCACGCGGTTTTATGTTTCGTTTTTCTTCACATGGAGCATCGGTGGAAGCTTGATGGCAATTTTGTTTTCGTCGGCGGGTCCGTGTTATTATCACCTCGTTGTTGGCGGCATCGGCCCATACCAACCCTTGATGCAGCAATTGCGCGACTTCAACGCCATCGTTCCGATCTGGGCGGTGGATACGCAGGCAATGCTCTGGGGTTTGCACAGCAACGGTTCAATCATGGGCGGTGTCACTGCCATGCCATCGATGCACAATGCTACGGCTTTGCTCTTTGTTTTGACAACCTGGAACATGTCAAAACGGCTGCGCAATTTACTCATTGTCCATATGATTCTGATTTTTTTGGGGTCTGTCCATCTTGGCTGGCATTATGCTGTAGATGCCTATTTTGCGTGGGCCATCACCTTGGTGCTTTGGGTTGCGGCGCATCACATCGCAAAGAGGTGGGAAGCGCAGCCCAAAATCCAATCTTTCAATGCCCAGTGTAGCAGCAACATCTAATGTTTGCGGACAGGCCTGAGGTCTTGTTTTCCAGTTTGGTTAGAGTAGTTTCGCTGTCAAAAAACAGGGAAACTCCATGTCTGCTTACACCACCGGTTTGGACAAGTGCGTTGCGAACTACCAGCCGCTGACGCCGCTTTCGTTTCTGCAACGGGCCACATTTGTTTATCCTGACCACACGGCAATCATTCATGGCAGCGCCCGCACCAATTATTCAACATTCTACAATCGTTGCCGCCAATTGGCGTCCGCCTTGGCACGGGTAGGTGTCGGCAAGGATAAAACCGTTTCGGTTCTGTTGGCCAATACGCCTGCCATGCTGGAGTGCCACTACGGTGTGCCCATGGCGGGTGGTGTTCTCAACACCCTGAATACAAGGCTTGATGCTGAAACCATCAGCTTTTCTCTGGATCATGCAGAGACTGCCGTACTCATTGTTGACAGGGAGTTTTCTGAACTCGCCCGCGATGCCCTGTTGCTTTGTCAGGTGAAACCGCTCGTCATTGATTATGTTGACCCTGAATTTGAAGTCTCCGGTTCGTCCGTGGGTTCACGCGATTATGAAGCCTTTGTGCAATCCGGAGATGTGGATTTTCAGTGGGCTATGCCTGACGATGAGTGGGATGCCATCACGCTGAACTATACATCAGGCACAACCGGCAATCCCAAAGGCGTCGTTTATCATCATCGTGGCGCTGCTTTGCTGGCACAGGGCAATGTGTTGACAGCATCAATGCCGAAACACGCTGTTTATCTTTGGACGCTGCCGATGTTCCACTGCAACGGCTGGTGCTTTCCGTGGTCACTTTCTGTTATTGCAGGCACACATGTCACGTTGCGCTGGGTGAGGCCCAAAGCTGTGTGGGCGGCCTTGGATGACCACAAGGTCACACATCTGTGTGGTGCGCCCATCGTCATGTCAACAATCTTGAATGCGAGGGATGAAGACAAACGCAGCCTGACACAGAAGGTTGAGTTTTTTACGGCTGCTGCGCCGCCGCCGGAAGCGGTTTTGGCCGCGATGGCCGATGCGGGTTTCAATGTCACGCATCTTTATGGGCTGACGGAAGTTTATGGCCCAGCCGTCGTCAATGACTGGAAGCTGGCTTGGAATGATCTGGATGGCGCAGCACAGGCCGCTTTGAAAGCACGGCAGGGCGTTCGTTATACTGCGTTGGAAGATCTTGCCGTGCTCGACCCAGAGACGATGGAGCCCGTCAAGGCCGATGGACAAAGTCTGGGGGAAGTGATGTTCCGTGGCAATGTGGTGATGAAGGGCTATTTGAAAAATCCGAAAGCCACTGCCGAGGCTTTTGCTGGTGGGTGGTTTCATTCCGGTGACCTGGCTGTGGTACATCCTGATGGGTATATTCAACTCAAGGATCGCTCAAAGGACATCATTATTTCAGGCGGAGAAAATATTTCCTCCATTGAAATTGAGGATGCACTTTACAAACACCCGGCGGTGCTGGCGGCTGGCGTTGTTGCGAAGTTTGATGAGAAGTGGGGTGAGACCCCTTGTGCCTTTGTCGAATTGAAACCGGGCGCAGAGGTCACAACTGCAGAAATCATCGATTGGTGTCGCAGTAAACTTGCTTCGTTCAAAGTGCCTCGTCATGTGGTGTTTACTGAAATTCCAAAAACATCGACGGGTAAAATTCAGAAATTCAAACTCAGGGACATGGCCAAGCAATGATCAGACATACTGTCGTCTTTACGCTCAAGCATGCAGCCGGCTCGGCGATGGAAAAAGCTTTTTTGGAAGCGGCAGATGTGTTGGCTGACATTCCGGGTGTCGAGAAATTTGAGAAGTTGAAACAGGTCAGCGTCAAGAATGACTATGCCCTTGGCTTTTCAATGGAATTCAAAGATCAGGCCGCTTACAGCGTTTACAACGATCATCCATGGCATGTGGCGTTTGTGAGAGATCATTGGGTGCCCGAAGTTGCGCGCTTCATGGAAATTGATTACGTGGCGCTATGAACCTCGCAGCTGTCACATATTTGGTGAAGGATTACGATGAAGCTAAAAAGTGGTTTGTGGATGTCCTGCAGTTCACGCTGCTTGAAGACACAGCGTTGACAGTGAACAAGCGCTGGGTACGCGTCGGGTCAAATACATCGGGCACATGCTTCTTACTTGCGAAGGCAGATGGTGAGTCCCAACAAGTAGCGGTGGGCAAGGCAGCAGGTGGGCGGGTCGCGTATTTCCTACACACCAATGACTTTGAAAAAAGCTATGCGCAGATGCTTTCCAAAGGCGTGAAATTTCGAGAGGCTCCGCGGCAGGAGGTCTATGGCAAGGTCGCCGTCTTTGAGGTTATGTACGGAAACTTGTGGGATTTGATTGAGCCATTGACCTGACTTGGTTTCCCCAAGGTTCGCACAAGGTAAAATGACGTTGTCTTGTCGCAAATTCGGACAGTTGTTATCATATCGTTAACCATGTTCTCCTAATTTTAGTGATGGGGTGGGAGAGCATCACAGGTGTTTGCAAATCGTTTGAATCGCGGTGAAAAGGCGTTGCAGCGTGGATTTTCTGAACTCTTTAAGTCAGATGTTTTAAAGCGCTTAGGACGAGAAGCGCCGGCGCACTATGCATTCAGGCACGTGGCAAAACCGGTTTTTTCAACTGTAGCTGCGGCAACCATTCCATCAACTGTACAAGCGCCAACTCACGCGCTTCCAGCCCCGCCTCAACAGCATGTCATTCAACTACCCCCGGCGGTGCCCCAGGTCGAAGATGTCCCGCTTGCAAACCGTATCACTGCAATGGAGTGGCAACGACGTTTACAACATGCCGTGGCGCAGGTGAATGCGTCACTGCCTTCTGACCACCACGTCAAGGCGCACACAATTTTGCCCGTCGAACTTTTCTCGGGCGATACTGGCCGATTCTTGATGATCGCCTGCGACTTCTACAGTTACGCTTTTGCAAACACACTGTTGCTGCCAGCAATGCCCGCTGGTGCTACGCACTTCAGATTGCCGCAGCACCCTGGAGTAACCTCTGAAGAGCAAAAATCTGACGCCCGGGCGAGGGTTGTACAACTGCGCACCCGCATGGCCAACGAACACCACCGCGTTGCGGCGGCGTTGGAGCGCGGCGATGTCGATTTGCTGTTCAAACCAAACCTCAACCGCCCCAACTACAAGCAAGAGCTGGCTGGAATTTGCAAGTCAATCGCTATCAACGCCCTAGGGCTATCGGCTTTTGTAACTCACGAAAGCCGATTCAGCGATGCGTTAGGCAGTGCAAGGGTTTAAGCTGCTAAAGCGCCTTGGCTTTGCAGCTTGGATATGAGGTCTTTGACTTTAAGTTTTTGTCGTTTGATCGATGCAATTTCGGCATCGGTTGAGGCTGGGTGGGCGATGGCTTCTGCCAGTTCCGCTTCCAGCGCACGGTGTTGTGCCAGCAGGTCTGCAAGAGATGATGATGACATCGATATCCTCCGGTTAAGTTGAGGGCCGATACTCAAGTTACGAACGCTTTCGGTTCGTCATCAACATGACACATATTTGGGGGCTTGTCGAATGGCAAACAACGGCATAGTTGATTTCAAAAGAACATATCGGGACAACTCATGGACGCGGTTCAGCAGGTGCAATTGCGGGTAAAGCTCCGCCAGCTGGAGCAGGAACATGCTGACATGGATGCGGCAATCACGGCTTTGGAGCATTCCGGCACCAGCGACCAGTTGCGCTTGCGGCGGTTGAAAAAAATCAAACTTGCACTGAAAGACCAAATCACGTCCATCGAGAACTTGCTGATACCGGATATTATCGCTTAAGGACGAGACCATGACCGCACCTGTCGCCATTATCATGGGAAGCCAATCGGATTGGCCTACGATGAAGCATGCCGCTGATGTTCTTGAAATTCTAGGCGTTGCACATGACCTCAAGATCATATCGGCCCATCGCACGCCGGACCGACTCTATGATTTTGCCAAAGGGGCAAAGGCTGCGGGATATAAAATCATTATCGCCGGGGCGGGCGGGGCCGCGCATTTGCCGGGCATGGCTGCGGCCATGACGCCGCTTCCGGTGTTTGGTGTGCCGGTGGAGTCAAAAGCGCTGTCGGGTCAGGATTCCTTGCTCTCCATCGTGCAGATGCCGGGCGGTGTTCCCGTTGGCACCTTGGCCATTGGCAAAGCCGGGGCCATGAATGCCGGGTTGTTGGCCGCCAGCGTTCTGGCACTGAACGATGTGGAATTGGCAACACGCCTCGATTTATGGCGGGCAAAGCAAACTGATGGTGTAGCCCTCATTCCCAAGGATGAGGCATGAGTGCAGTAAAGGCGCTGCCGCCGGGGTCAACGGTTGGCATTCTGGGCGGCGGACAACTGGCGCGGATGCTGGCGCTGGCTGCGGCACCGCTTGGATTGAAGTGTCATATTTATGCACCGGAAGCCGAGAGTCCGGCATTTCAAGTGTCTGCTGCTTACACCATGGCCGCGTATGATGATCAATCAGCGCTTCAGCAATTTGCCAAAGCCGTTGATGTTGTGACTTACGAATTTGAAAATGTTCCGGTCGAAACGGTTGCATTTTTGGAAGCCCTGGTGCCGGTGCGCCCAGGCTCGAAAGCGCTTGAAGTGGCGCAAGACCGCGTCAAGGAAAAGACGCTCGCCCGGCAACTTGGGGCCATGACGGCTGAGTTTTCACGGATCACGTCGCTCGATGACCTGAAAGCAGCGGTGAATCGTCAAGGCGTTCCCGGTATTTTGAAAACCACGCGCATGGGGTATGATGGCAAAGGGCAGGCCAAAATTGTGGCTGTTGCAGAAGCGCCCGCCGCATGGGCGCAAATGAAGAACCAGACTTCGATTTACGAGTCGTTCGTGAATTTTGAACGCGAAGTTTCGGTTTTGGTGGCCCGTAGCATCAATGGTCAAACCGCCTGTTTTGATGTGACGGAAAACGTTCACCACGACCAGATTTTACAGACCTCAACAGTTCCAGCTCAAGTATCACCCGAGCTTGCCGCTGAGGCGGTTTTTGTGGCCCAGCGCTTGGCGGAAGCTGTTGATTATGTGGGGGTGATGGGTGTTGAATTCTTTGTTAGGCATGATGTGCTTTACGTGAATGAGATTGCGCCCCGCGTTCACAATTCAGGCCATTGGACGCAAAACGCCTGCATGGTCTCGCAGTTTGAACAACATATCCGGGCTGTGGTGGGCTGGCCCTTGGGGGCCACGCAACGCCATTCCGATGCGGTCATGACCAATCTTTTGGGCAACGAGGTCCATGATTGGGCGAAACTGGCGGCGGAACCCGGCACCGCACTTCACCTCTACGGCAAGGCGGAAGACCGCCCGGGCCGGAAAATGGGACATATCAACCGGATTCACCCTCGACAGGCTTAAAAGCTTGTGATATCGACGCGACCAAATTTTTGTTGAGGTTTCATTTTGCTCGTAACAGTTCGTGACAATAACGTTGATCAAGCCTTGAAGGTCTTGAAGAAGAAAATGCAACGCGAAGGCATTTTCCGTGAATTGAAAATGAAGGATGCGTTCGAAAAACCATCTATCAGAAGAGCCCGCGAACAAGCAGAAGCCGTAAGCCGCGCGCGTAAACTGATGCGCAAGAAGTTGCAGCGCGAGGGCTTGTTGCCGATGCCCAAGAAAATTGAACGCCCGACACGCGGTGGTCCAGGTGGCAGCCCACGCGGTGCCATGTAAGCCGCAGTTCTGAAATTTACAGCTTCTTCGCGTCCGCAAGGGCTGCACGCATCAGCGGCAGCAGGTCCGCATTCGTGGCGAGGTAGCCACCGGAATGCAAGGGATCACCTTCACCATCTAGCTTTGAAACGAAACCACCGGACTCGCGCACGAACAGCAAGCCTGCTGCCATGTCCCAGGCATTTAGATGATGGCACCAAGCCGCATCCAGACGGCCACATGAAACATAGGCCAATTCCAGTGCGGTCGAGCCCAATGCGCGCAAACCTGTGGTGCGGGCCTGCAGCACGGCAATTTCATTGCGGTGGGCCACATGGTTTTTCTGGCCCATGTGGGGAATGTTGGTGGCGACCAAGGTGTCGTGCAGTTGTGTACGGCCAGCGACGCGCATGCGCTTGTTGTTCATGAAAGCGCCGCCACCTTTCTCCGAATGGAACAGTTCATCAGCAATCGGGTTGTAGGTCACGCCGGCCACGATTTCGCCTTTGCGCTCCAGGGCAATGGTCAAGGCGAAAAACGGCAGGCCCTTCATGAAGTTCGAGGTGCCGTCGATGGGGTCGATGATGAACCGGTTGTCCTTGTCGGCCCCTGCGGTTTCACCTTCTTCCTCCCCCAGAAATCCGTAAGTCGGGCGGGCTTTTTTGAGTTCAGCGCGCAGCACTTTTTCAGCGCGTTTGTCAGCCGCCGTCACAAAGTCGCCCGGACCTTTCATTGACACCTGAAGATTGGCGATTTCGCCAAAGTCGCGCTGCACACCACGGGCGGCTTTGCGGATGGCGTCAATCATAACAGTCATGATGGGGGAAGAGGTCACGAGGTTTGTCCTTGAATTTGTGCACGCGGCTTAGCAAGGCCCGCACCATAAGACCAGTGCTCGAAATGCAGCGTCGTTATTGTGCTGGTGCGGGGGCTTCGGCGGGTTGGAATTCAGCGGCTTGCTGGTCAGATTGCTTCTTCTGAGCGGCGGTGAGTTTTGCCATCATCTCGTCCAGCGTCGCATCCGGCCTGCCGCCTTTGCTGGCGATCACATTCCATTTTGCGGCCTCAACCACATTGGCTTCGATGGAGCCCACACCGCTGGCGTAAATCCGCGCCAACCGGTTTTGTGCAACGGGGTGGCCACGGTTTGCGGCATAAAGCAACCATTTCAAACCTATCTTTTCATCGCGCTGCACGCCCTCGCCGCGCATCACCAGTACGCCGTATTCAAGGGCTGCTTCCGGCATGCCTTTAACCGCAGCGCGGGACAGCCAATCGGCAGCAGCAACCTGGTCCTTCTCAACGCCGTTGCCGTCAAGGAACAGAAGCCCATAATTATACTGCGCCTCAGCGTAATTCTGGTCAGCCGCTTTGCGAAACCATTCGGCGGCCCTTTTCCAATCGGGAGACGTGCCATAGCGCCCGGCGAAGACAAGCCCTAAATTGTACTGCGCTTGCACGTTGCCTCCCGCAGCGGCCTTTTCCAACAACACGGCTGCGGCTTCGGGGTCGTTTTCGCCCAGCGAATTGTCCAGCAACATCATGGCCAGCGAAAACTGTGCACCGGGATGGTTTTTATCGGCCGCTTTTTGAAACCACTGGCGTGCTGCAGCAAGATCAACAGGTGTGCCCAAACCTTTTTGAAACAACGCACCCATCATCGCCATGGCGCGCGGATCATCGGCGGTGGCCAAAGGCTCTGCGATGAAGCGTGCTTCCGCATAGTTCTTGTCTTCAAAAAACGACACTGCTTCTTCGAAGGTTGCTTCAGCAAAGGCTGGCGATGCACTGAGAACGAAAAGGGCAGTCAGAACGGCGCGCATCATTCTGACCATTTGTCCATCAAAGAAGTGAGAGTTGCCGTGGCGGCATCCGCACTTTCCCACATGACATCAGAAGGGCGGATGAAATCTGGATGCTGGGCTTTGAGTGTGGCATCGGTCACCGCATCGAGTGCAACTGATGGTATGTGCGTCACATCTTGCCACCAGGCGATAATCGGTTCGCCTGAATATTGTTTGGATTGCGTGAAACAAATGAAGTCGGCTCCGAGTTCTGCTGCTTCCATCGCCGCATGGCGGGACACACCTGCGAGTAAGCCCAGACTTTCGGTTTTCAACGCATCACGGGCAGTTTTGAAATCGTCAGTGTTCGACAAGAGTAACCCATCAGCTTTGACGTCATGAACTTTGCGCGGTTCACAGTCTTTGAAAATGACGGCAAGGTTTAAAGTTTGCAAGGCCTCGACGGATTTCGCTGACGTGTTTTCCGATACCAGAACGGTTGCACAGTCTGCCACACGGCAGGCTGCAGCGGCGCAGTCCTGTAGCAACGTTTCAGTGATCGTGTCCGGGGCGACGAGAAAAATACGGGTGTTCATCCCCGTTCCTCTATCAAACACTGCCATGATTTGTCGAATGACAATTCAAACAGATCTGGAAGCTTCGTGGTCGGGCAGGAAAAATGCAAGTAAGCCCAGGGCCGGCAGGAATGAGGCGATGAGAAATACTGTGCTGATTGAGGTGGCATCAGCCAAGGCGCCCATCAAGGCGGCACCAATGCCGCCCAAGCCAAAGGCGAGACCAAAGAACAGACCTGATATCATGCCCACACGGCCCGGCAGCAGCTCCTGTGCATAAACCACCATGGCCGGAAATGCAGATGATAAAATCAAACCAATGGGTATGGTGAGGGCCACCGACCAGAATTCATTGGCGTAGGGCAGGGCAAGCGAGAACGGCAGAGTGCCGAGAATGGAAAACCAGATCACGGTTTTTCGGCCAATGCGATCCCCGATCGGGCCGCCCGCGAAAGTGCCCACTGCGACAGCACCCAGGAGAATGAAAAGGTCGATCTGCGCCCGTTCAGCCGACATGTTGAATTTGTCCATGAGGTAGAAGGCGTAGAAGGAATGCATACTCGCCATGTAGACAAACTTCGAAAACATGAGCGCCACCAGAATGGCCATGCTGAGTTTAATTGTGCGCGGGTCAAGGCTACTGATTTTTGTAACGACGGCTTTTGCCGTTGCTGCGGTGAGGTGATTGGAAAACCAACGTGCCACCAACCCCAATATGGACATTGACGCAATGGCCAAAAGTGCAAACCATAAAATGCTTTTCTGGCCATTTGGAATGATGAACCAGGCTGCGAGCAAAGGGCCCAAAGATGTGCCGATATTGCCGCCCACTTGGAAAGTTGATTGCGCCAGTCCAAATTTTCCACCTGATGCAAGCCGCGAGACGCGGGAGGCGTCCGGGTGGAACATGGCAGAGCCAATGCCGATCAAAACCGCTGCCAAGAGAAGCCAAAGATAACTTGGTGCCAGCCCCAACAAGATGAAACCCGACAAGGTAAAAGCCGGGGCCAGGGGCAAAATGGCAGGGAAGGGCTTCTTGTCGGTGTAGCCGCCGATAAAGGGTTGCAGCAGTGAGCCTGTGATCTGAAAAGCAAACGTCAACAAACCCACTTGCGTAAAGGTCAAGGCATAGCTTTCCCGCAGCAAGGGGTAAGACGCCAACATGATGGCTTGCATGGTGTCATTGATCAAATGACACCCCGCCGCCGCGAAGAGGATGGCGTAAACTGTCGACTGGGTGTTTGCGGAAGTTGTGGTGGCCGTCATCGGTTGAATTTTTAGGCCATAAGGACTGCAAGGAACTAATATTTGTTTCGCGGGTCTGGCATGTGAAAACATGATTCGAGCCGGCCTGAAGCTGGTTCAGCGTATCCGCGCGATTTACTGTAGTGGACTGCGTACCACCATCGTTTCCCAGCCATCATAGTTACAGCCAAACTGCTCACAAAGCTCAACCAGTTTTGTTGTTTCCTTTTTGCTCTGATCTTCCGACAAAATCGAAAGACGTGAAAACACAATTTTCTCCAGTGTTTGTTCTTCGATAACATAACCGTGTGTTTCTAACCGATCTGCCAGTTCTGTAACAGACGAAGCATCGGAGCCGTATGCCCAATGCGAAACTGGCCGCGGCTCACTTCCGTCATCACCGTTCTCGGCCAAAGTAGCCAAAATTGTTTCATTGCCTGCCCATTGTTTCTCTAGCGAAGTTGGGAGAAGCGATTGATACTGGGAAAGAGTTGCTTTGCTGACGTCGATCTTAAAACTTGAGAACGAGCCAGCAACGCCAAGCACCAAACTTTCAAGTTGAACGTTGGGCGCACAAAACCAAATTTTTCTCGAGCCAAACCCCGTCTGAGTGGCTGCCAACGTCCCGGCAATTTTCTGAATTTCATCTGAAATTGAATCTTCAAAATTGTAATAAGTATCTGCCAACTCCGTTTTTGGAAACATATCATTTATGAGTTCGCGCTTGAGAAATTTGTACTCGATCGAAAGCCACTTCATGTTGTCGAGCTGATTGTTGTTGCGCAACCCCCGATTGACAACAATAAGCCAAAATTCATCACCTTTGTAACGTTTGAATGTGGCCCAATCTTCGACTTCCGGAACGCTTTCAACCTGTAATTTTGGGGCTGGTTGCTTGAACCTATTAAACAGTTTGGTGATGAACTTCATGACAACAGCGCACCCATTTTTTGGAGAGAAATCACAGTTTACTTAACTTCCAGCGCTTTGACCCCTGGCAGTTCCTTGCCTTCCAGCCACTCCAGGAATGCGCCACCGGCTGTTGAAATGTAGGTGAAGTCATCGGCTGCACCAGCGTGGTTCAGTGCAGAAACAGTGTCCCCGCCGCCAGCGACGGTGACCAGTTTTCCGGCTTTGGTCAGGGCCGCGGCGTGTTGGGCCACGGCGTTGGTGGCAGTGTCGAAAGGAGCAATTTCAAACGCACCCATGGGACCATTCCAGACCACGGTTTTGGCCGCGTCGAAACAGGCTTTGACGTTGGCGATGGATTTTGCCCCGACATCGAGCATCATGCCGTCGTCCGGTATGCTGTCAATGTCAACGGTTTTGGATGCGGCACTGGCTTTGAATTCTTTTGCGACCACACCATCCACCGGCAACAGCAAGGTGCAGTTGTTGGTTTTGGCAGTTGCGAGGATTTCTTTTGCTGTGGGGATCAGGTCATGTTCGCATAGAGACTTGCCGACGTTGAAGCCTTGCGCCGCCAAAAAAGTATTGGCCATGCCACCGCCGATGACGATAGTGTTTGCGACTTTCGACAGGTTGCCAAGCAGTTCCAGTTTGGATGATACCTTAGCACCGCCCACCACAGCGACGAGAGGGCGCGTTGGCTTTTCGAGTGCGGCTTGCAGCGCTTTCAATTCAGCTTCCATCGCGCGGCCGGCGTAAGCTGGAATGACGCGGGCAATGCCTTCAGTGGATGAATGGGCGCGATGGGCGGCAGAGAACGCATCGTTCACAAAAATATCGCCAAGGCCGCCCAACATTTGTGCAAAGGCGTGATCGTTTTTTTCTTCGCCAGCGTGATAGCGCGTGTTTTCCATCAACGTCACGGAGCCGGGTTTCGCTTCGACAACGGGCACTGTTTGCCAATCGGTGAAGACAAATGTGACGGGTGAACCCAAAGCCTTTTCGAGAGCGGGGGCCACGGGCTTCAGCGACATCTCAGGCACAACCTTACCCTTTGGGCGATCAAAATGCGCGAGTATGATGACTGCTGCACCTTTGCTGAGAAGTTCCTTCAACGTTGGCACAACGCGGTCAATGCGCGTGGTGTCAGTCACAAAGCCGTCTTGAATGGGCACATTGAGATCGAGGCGGATCACCACCTTTTTGTTTGCTACATCGACGTCATCAAGGGTGCGGAATGCGGGCATCACTCATCTCCATTTGGCTTTGGTTGAGGTGCGTACCTCAACCCCGGGCTTGGGGAAAGCGGAAAGTGTCAGATTTGAATGAGACCCTTGGCGACGGAAATCATTTCGTCACCGGCATGGATTTTATGTTCGCCGAAGCGGTGGGTAAAAAGTTGCCGTACGGCAGGCACCAGCGACGTGCCGCCGGTGAGGAAGACCGAGTCGATTTCGGTCTCGGCACAGCCAATGTTTAGGAGTGTGGTGGAAAGCGATGTGTTGATGCGTGCAATGTCATCGCTGATCCAGTTTTCAAAATCGTCCCGTGAAATGTCGATGTCCAGGTTTTCGAAAGAGAGTTTTGCGGCTGATTGAGACGAGAGCAGGCGCTTCGCGTTTGACACGGCGTCATAAAGATCAAGCCCCTTGGAATGATCGACGATGTGAAAGAAGCGGGCAAGCTTTTCAGGAGCGTCAGATGTGACACTCAAATCCTGCAACTCCGCATAGTCTTTGGTGGTGCGCAGGAACGACAGCTCGTTCCAGCGCGCCAGTGAATTGAACACGTGCTTTGGCAATTCCAACACTTTGCCGCCCATGCTCTTGTAGTGGCTGCCAAGGCCCAAATGCGGGAGGATGGCGTGGGTGACGATGCGATAGTCAAACTGATCGCCTGCGATCCCTATGCCACCCACGCCCAGCACCTCGTGTTGCTTGTTGCTGTCGGGTGCGGCCAAGCGCAACACGGAAAAGTCGGTGGTGCCGCCACCGAAATCCGCAATCAAAACGGTTGATGCTGTTTTGAGCCTGCGGGCAAAGGTAAATGCTGCAGCCACCGGCTCATAAACGAACTCAACTTGGGGGATGCCAATGGCGGAAAAGGCTTCGCGATAACGCGCGAGGGCCAGTTTTTCATCCGGATTGTAGCCTGCAAATTTCACCGGTCGCCCGACGGTGATTTTCTCCACATCCGCCAGCTTGATGTCGCTCAACCGAAACAGAGCTTCCAAAAATTCGCGCATCAGCAGGGCAAAGGTATAGGGCGTGTTGAGGATCATCGCCTGGCGGAACAGCGGATTGGCGGCATAGGATTTCAGCGATTGGATGAGGCGCGTGTCTTCCGGAAATTCTGAAAATTCTGCCAGCGCATCACGCCCCACGGCAATACTCGATGTTGGTTTCGATGGATCTTGCCACAGGGCCAACACAGTGTGCACTGTGTCGAGAGGTCCGCGCCTGGTGTTGAACAGAACTGTTGACACCTCATCGCCAATGCGGCGCGAAACAACAGTATTGGTGGTGCCAAAATCAA
>JANOPL010000179.1:0-21603 GCA_031421835.1 Hyphomicrobiales bacterium
TCATGACGGATCAAGCATCGCCGCAACTGAAAACCCTCGATATCAATCGGATCATGAAACTGTTGCCGCATCGCTATCCGTTTCTGTTGATCGACAGATTGATCAATGTTGACGGGGAAGGCAGCGGAACAGCCATCAAAAACGTCACCATCAACGAGCCGTTTTTCCAAGGTCACTTTCCGGGCAAGCCCGTGTTTCCGGGTGTTCTGCTGGTCGAAGCCATGGCCCAAACAGCCGGTGCCATTGTGCTGGAAAACTTAGGTGACAAGGATGCTGGCAAGCTGGTGTTCTTTATGTCCATCGATAAGTGCCGTTTCCGCAAACCCGTGGAACCGGGCGACCAAGTGCACTTCCACGTCAAGCTTTTGCAGAAGCGAGCACCGGTTTGGAAGTATTCAGCCGAAGCACATGTGGACGGCAAAAAGGTCGCCGAAGCTGAAATCGGCGCCATGTTGATCGACGAAAAATCAGCTTAACCGCGCTTGTTTTTCTCTACGTAGTCGCGCTTCGTTGCACCCACATAAAGTTGGCGTGGACGGCCAATTTTCTGGTGTTCGTCGGCAATCATTTCCTTCCATTGGCTGATCCAGCCGATGGTGCGCGCAACGGCAAACAACACCGTGAACATCGATGTCGGAAAGCCCATGGCGCGCAGAATAATGCCCGAATAGAAATCAACGTTGGGGTACAGCTTGCGCGAGATGAAATACTCGTCCGACAAGGCAATGCGTTCCAATTCTTTCGCCACTTCAAGCAGTGGATCATCAGCAACACCCAGAGCGTCGAACACTTCATAGGCAGTCTTTTGCATGATCTTGGCGCGTGGGTCGTAGTTCTTGTAAACGCGATGGCCAAAACCCATCAGCTTCACGTTTGACGACTTGTCTTTCACCTGTTCGATGAAGGCCGGAATTTTATCAACACTGCCGATTTCTGACAGCATCTTCAACGCAGCTTCGTTGGCGCCGCCATGGGCAGGGCCCCAGAGGCAAGCGATACCGGCGGCAATACACGCGAAGGGATTAGCCCCTGAAGAACCCGCAAGTCGCACGGTTGATGTCGACGCATTCTGCTCGTGGTCAGCATGAAGGGTAAAGATGCGGTCCATGGCACGGGCCAAAACCGGGTTCACCACATACTCCTCACACGGCACCGCAAAGCACATGCGCAGGAAGTTTGACGCATAATCCAACGAATTCAGAGGATAAACGAATGGCTGACCAATTGCATACTTGAAGGCCATTGCCGCAATCGTTGGAATTTTGGCGATCATGCGATGCGACGCAATTTCACGCTGGCGTGCATCCGTCACATCCGTGGAGTCGTGGTAAAACGCCGCCAATGCACCAACAACCGCCACCATAACAGCCATCGGGTGGGCATCGCGCCGGAAGCCCCGGAAGAACAGCACCATCTGCTCGTTCACCATTGTGTGGTAGGTGATGTTTTTTTCAAACTGTTTGCGCTGTTCGACCGTTGGCAATTCGCCATAGTAGAGCAGGTAACATGTTTCCAAAAAGTCGCCCTTTTCGGCCAACTGCTCTATCGGGTAACCGCGATACAGTAAAACCCCTTCGTCACCATCAATGAAAGTGATCGACGAATGGCACGAAGCTGTTGAGGTAAAACCAGGGTCGAAGGTGAAGGCTTTGGTCTGGGCGTAGAGCTTGCCAATATCGACAACTTCAGGCCCGATGGTGCCATTGTGCACCGGAAACTCATATGCTTTGCCGTCCAGCGTCAATGTCGCAGTCTTGGTGGTGTCAGCCATAATCGTCTCCCATTTAGATCAGGATATTGCACCGCACCAAAAAGGTCAATGATGCTGCTCTATTCGACTTTAACCGTACGTCCTTGCGCGGACTTATCATAGATCAGACTGATCTTTGATACGCGCCAGACTTTCCTGTTTGCCCAACACTTCCAATACGTCAAAAATGCCGGGAGATGTCGATGTGCCGGTCAGTGCCGCCCGCAAGGGCTGGGCCAATTTGCCGAGTTTTAAACCCACAGTTTCTGCATGCGCTTTGACCACAGCTTCAAGAGATGGCGCTGTCCATTCGTCTGTTCTTGACAGTGCATTGATCAGGCCAGTCAGTGCAGCTCTGCCTTCATCGTTGAGCAAGGCCATTGCCTTTTCATCCATCGCCAATGGCCGCTTTGCAAAGAGGTAAGACGCTGATGTCTTCAACTCCACCAGTGTTTTCGCCCGTTCTTTCAAACCAGCCATGGCTTTCAGCAATTTGATCTTCATCTCGGCATCGATCTGCGCCAGCATTTCGGTTCCTCCAGTCACGTGAGGCAGGAAATTCAAAAAGGCTTCGAGCAAAGCTGCGTCATCCATGTGACGGAGATAATGCCCATTCAGATTTTCCAGTTTTGCAAAATCAAAACGCGCAGGCGATTTCCCAACTCCGTCCAGATCAAACCACTGCACCAACTGCTCAGTCGAGAAGATTTCATCGTCGCCATGGCTCCAGCCCAAACGTGCGAGATAATTTCGTAAAGCCGCAGGCAGGTAACCCATTTCACGATATGCTTCGACGCCCAAAGCGCCGTGGCGTTTCGACAACTTCGCTCCATCCGGGCCATGGATCAGCGGCACGTGTGTCATTGACGGCACAGTCCAATTCATCGCCAGATAGATTTGGGTTTGCCGTGCCGCGTTCGTCAAATGATCGACACCACGAATGATATGGGTCACGCCCATATCATGGTCATCCACGACAACCGACAAATTGTAAGTCGGATTGCCATCGGAGCGCAGAATGATGAGATCATCCAGATCCTTGTTGGGGATCACAACACGACCCTGCGCGTGATCATTGATGACCGTCTCACCCTCTTGTGGAGCCTTGAAACGGATGACGGGCTTGACACCGGCAGGCGCTTCCGATGCATCCCTGTTACGCCATGTCCCATCATACCGGATCGGCCGCTTTTCGGCCTCGGCCTTGGCGCGCATGGCATCCAATTCCTCGGGCGAGCAATAGCAGTAATAGGCTTTGCCAAGCGTCAACAATTGTTCCGCTACCTCACGGTGCCGCTCAACCCGGCCATATTGCGAAACAGCTTCTCCATCCCACGAGAGGCCCAGCCACTTCATGCCATCGAGAATGGCATCGACTGCTCCTTGCGTTGAACGCTCGCGGTCAGTGTCTTCAATACGCAACAACATTTTGCCGTTCTGGCCTTTGGCATAGGCCCAATTGAACAGGGCCGTACGGGCACCACCAATGTGGAGATAGCCCGTAGGGGAGGGGGCAAAGCGGGTAATAACAGGCGATGACATTTGCGCCAAAATCCTTTTAGTTCGAAACGGGGAAAAGCACGAATGGCTGTTGTCGAGGCGGATAGCACATGGCGTAATCCAGTCAAAGGGGGACTGGTCGCTGATGGCTGGCGCGAGGCGCTGGAAATAGAATACGCGCGATTGACCGTGTGGAGCCCGCTGCTGCTGGTCATCGGCATTTGGGGCTACTACTCATTGAACACAGAGCCCCCGGCTTTTCTGGCCTGGCCAAGTGTCGCGCTTGCCGTTTGTCTTTTGGTTTGGGCAAGAACACCACGAACCTCGAAAGTTTTGCTGTTGGTGATTTTGGGTTTTGCAGCTGCACAGGCGCGAACCCAATGGATTGCAACACCCGTTCTCCGCGCTTATTCGCCGGGGCAAACGATTGAAGGGTATGTGGCCGATGTTGATGTGAAATCAAAAACGCGCTTCACATTGATTGTAGAAATTTCAAAAGCAAAAGGTTTGCCGCCAACCGAAGTGCCCAAACGCATCTTGTTGAACGTCACGGGCAAACACAAAAGCCCCCGCGTTGGTGACCACATCGCTATCACTGCGGATCTTGCTCCTTTGCCCAGACCCGCCCAACCCGGCGCTTTCGACTATGGCCGCCAACTCTACTTCCAATCTGTCGGCGCACTGGGTCGCAGCAAACTTGCACCTGCTCTGATCAACGAAGAGATCCCTTGGCGGTTCAAACTGCGGCGAAGCTTTCACGATTTGCGAACAGCCATTGGAGCGCGCGTCAAGCAAGCCATTCCCGGTCCGATTGGCAGTTTCGCTGATGCTTTGATCACGGGTGAACGCGCAAGTATTCCCCGAGACATGAACACCAGCTTGCAGGTGTCAGGGCTGTTTCATATTCTCTCGATCTCAGGTTTGCACATGGCGCTTGTTGCCGGCGGCGCGTTTTGGAGCCTCAGGGCAGGACTGGCACTTTCAACCCATCTGGCGCTGCGCTGGCCCATCAAGAAATGGGCTGCGGCTTTTGCCATTGTTGTCGGCGGTCTTTACATGTTGCTGGCAGACTCCGGTGCGGCCACCGAACGTTCGTTCATCATGATCGCCGTCGTGTTCTTTGCAGTGCTGGTGGATCGTCCAGCCGTGTCGCTGCAAAACCTGTCGATTGCTGCCGTTCTCATTCTGCTCCGCGAACCGGAACAAGCTCTCGCTGCCAGCTTTCAAATGTCGTTCATGGCTGTGATGGGTCTCGCCGCGTTCTTTAATTGGTGGCAGCGCTTTGCTGGCACATCACCAGCCAGCGAAAAATCGCCTTTCATCATGCGTTGGGCGAAACGTTTTACGGTGTTGGCCATCGCTTCATTGGCAACATCTCTTGTCGCCGGAATTTTGTCTGGCATTCCGGCGGCACATCACTTCGGCAGAGTGGCGCCATACAGTGTGGTGTCAAATGCACTGGCTCTTCCCGTTGTCAGTATCATCGTGATGCCAACCGCCATGGCCAGCGTTCTTCTGATGCCGTTTGGTCTGGAGACTTTCCCTTTGAAGGTCATGGGTTGGGGACTTCAACTCGTCATGGCCATTTCTGATTGGGTGTCACGCTGGCCGTCAGCCGCACTGCAATTGCCCCGCCTCAATGTACAGATTGCAGCCACACTTTCCTTTGCCATGGCCTTGTTGTTGATCCCCGTCACAAAGCTGCGGTGGCTGTGCGTGCCAGTTTTTATTGCCGCCACATTGTTAATGGGAATAGGGCAAACGCAACCCATTGCTTTGGTCGACGAACGTGCAGGTAATGTCGCTGTTCAAACTGAAGAAGGCTTGGTTCCGGCAGTCGCAAAATCAGCCGCTGCGAGTGTGTCGAGGTGGATGGCGCAAGCGGGGGATGACGCAAGTTTCAAACAAGCAACACAAAGAAAGGCATGGACATGCAGCACTGGTTTGTGCACCGCTGAAGCAGCTGGCTTCGCATTCGCTTTCCTACCAAAACAAATTTCCCCCGTTCAACGGTGTCCAAGTGTTGATATATTGATTTCACAAAACCCATTGCGACGTCGCTGCAAGGGCAAACGCATTACAATTGATCGCTTCGATGTTTGGCGCAACGGAGCCTATGCCATCTATGTGGATGGAAGCACCCAGAATACCAAAACAAACCAAGGCCAACGCCCATGGGTTTACGAGCCCCGTGCCAGGTCCAAACCATAAACTGCATCACAGCGCCACATGGAATATTCTGCCTGAAATCTCCATGTCTCAAATATGGAAAATGCAGCGCCCCTGAATGATCTTCGCCACGAGATCGACGCCTTAGACCGTGCCCTGATCGAACTTCTTGCCCAACGCGAAAAACTTGTTGAACGCGTGTTGCTTGTCAAAAAAGCTGAGAATTTGCCGGGCCGCATTCAAAGCAGGGTCGATACAGTTGTGAACAACGCCTGCGCGCGCGCCGCCGAAATCGGCATGAATCCCGACCTGGCCAGAACCGTGTGGTCAGCGATGGTCGAATGGTTTGTACAGCACGAAGAAATACGGTTGGCCCAAAAACGTTAGCTGCAGGCTTTCCGCAGCGCCTGCCATTGTTCATCTGTCATGATCTTCACTGCCGTTTTGCCAGCGGCAAGCGGCTTGATTTCCTTGATGCGATCTTCCGTGCCGGGGTGGGTTGAAAACACGTTGCCGATACGGTCCAGGGCAGACGGACTATTTTTCTGGTCTTTGGGCGTTCCGCCCTCCAGCTTCATGAGCTTTTCAAAAAATGACTTCAAGCCCATGGGGTCCACCGAAGCAGTTTCCATCACACTGCGGGCGAATTCATCTGCTTCCCGTTCCGCATCACGGGTATAGCGCAAAATCGCTGCAAGGCCCGCGGCAGTCGTAACCATGTCCGTGCTGGTGCCACCTGATACGAGTGACGCCAAGATTTGCAAACCCGACACCCGCACCAGCTGGGCCTCGGCATGCAAGTGATACACATGACCCAGCTCGTGGGCCAAAACTCCGGTCACCTCGGCAGGGGTTGACGCCTCGTTGATCAATCCACGCGTGAGGATGACACGGCCTCCCGGCACCGCAAAAGCGTTGACCAAATCGATGTCATAAACTTCAACCGATACTGGCGGCAACTCGGAACCACCTTCGGCAAGGGCTGCGACCATGGCTGAAATGGCTGCTTGACTGTTTGTTGTTTCACACCGTTTGGCTGTTCCCACGATCGAGTTAACCACCTGGGTGCCCCAAGTGTTTTTCATGTCGCTGGGTAAAACTTTAGCAATGTGGTGAGGCAATATTGTCATGCTGACATAGCCAAGCAGACCTAAGCCAGCGAGGCCTGCCGCTGTCCAGCCCAAGACGTGGCCCAAATGACGCCAAGAGTAACCGCCTTTCAAATGGCTGTTCTGCTGCACAAGATCATCAATGAAAGCTTGATCCTTGATGATGAGACGCGCGCCTGGTTTATTATCGTGCGTGATGCGAAACGGTTGACCGGGCGAGGGCGGGTCAATGGGGTGAAGCCCGGCAATTGTCCAAGTGGTCAATGGTGTGCGCTCGCCTAGAAACTCAAGTGTCGAACCCGCACGCTTCAGCGTGACAGCATTGTCACGCGCCGTTTCACCATCAAAATAGACAGCATCAACACTCATCACAAACCTCCAACGTCGAACGCATCGGCCAAACCTTCGCCGCGAGAATCCATCTTGGCACTGGATTGTTGGATGCGGTCAATATCGATCAAACCTTCGAGCTTCAGACGATCCACAATAAACTTCACCACTCGTTGCTGCACGAAAGGCCACGCGATGCCCAGTGTAAAAATAATCAAAAGCAGATTTATGACCGTCAACCGGATGATGCTTCCGGCAGTGGCATCAAGGGTAAAGGGAACGCCGTCAAACCGGGTATAAGTGGCGAAGGTGCGCATTTCTTTCGCTGTGTAAATCGCCCACAGCATAGGAATGATCAACATCGACAGAACAAACAAAACAAGTATCGCCAAACCGATATATCCCGCCATGTCCTCAATGCTTTCAGTTCCTCCCGCTGGTTCAAAAACCGATGAAAGGTATGCCGAAACGCCTGCTGAACTGACTGCAATCACAATGACAGCAACAATGGCGGCAAGCGTCAGAAACCAGCACAAAGCGTAAGTGGGGTAAAGTGGTCCCGCGCGGCCTTTGAATTTGAAAGCCGCGTCGCCAAAGCGCATGTCGTTGGTAATCTGCTCGGCAAGCACCGTATTCATGACCGGTGTCGCCCAACCAACACTCATGCTTTTGGCCAGCAAGGACCCAAAATATAACAAGCTGTAGGTCATGGCGGACCCAATCAACGTGCCGCGAATGCCGCGCCAATGCGTGCGCGAAAGTTGGAATTTACGGGCTTTGTAAACGGCAAATCCCCACAATACATAGATGGCAAAAATAAAGATGAATTGCAGAAAGACGGCAATGATCGATTCTGGGCCTTGAATGAACGTGGCCACCGTAATTGCTATGACATAAGGCAAGATGAACAAACAAAACACCATCAGAAAACCCTTGAAGAGCTCCATGCCTGTTCCGGTGTATTCCAATGGCTCGTCGTTGATATGAACCGAAGACCAGATGTGTTTTCTGACATTGGTTTTGGCCCAGAATCGATAAAAGCCGAGCGTTATGATACCCAGCAAAAAATTTACAATTGTAAGCTTAAGGAGACCAGGGCGCTTCACATAGGTGAAATTGAGTTTCTCAGATTGTGAAGTCGTGGTGTCCAACATTTTGCATCCCCTAGATTCGAACTTTCACAGTGCCACGAAAAATACTGAAAGTGCAGGGTTCATTTGAAATTGTTGCAACTCTGCAACAGTGCAATGATTTGTTTCAATGTGCTGAAACCCTCACGTTTCCAGCCACGATCCGCCGCAATTGCAGATTATTTACAGCGGTTGAACATTTAGAAATAGCGCGTAAAGCAAGCGAATAATTGTGCATCTCAAATTGGGCAACGGTATCTTGGACAGAGTGAGGCAGTACGCTTTATTGGCGCTCCTCATGGCCATGTTCGTTTTCGTTCCCAAAGTTCAAGCGGCAGAGAAATACGAGTCTGAGGATGGCGCAGGTTTCTTCGATTATTTGCCTGCCGCCCCTGAGCTAAAAATGCCAAAACTGAAAATTCCGTTTTGGACAACGGATTTGAAGAAGGCCCAAAAAGCCTACAAGAATGGTAACTTTGAACGCGCCCACAAATTTTTCCGTCGCGAATCGGAGGACGGAAATGTGGTGGCGGATTGGTATCTGGCTCACATGTACCGGTTGGGGCAGGGCGTTCCAAAAAGTGCCTCGGTGGCTTTTTCCTACTACACCAAGGTCGCCGAAAGTTACGACGCTGATGAAAATGATCATCAGCGCCTGCGCATCGCCGTTGATAGCCAAGTCTGGTTGGCCCACTACCGTCGTATCGGCATTCCTGAGGCTGGTGTAGAACCGGAACCTGAAAATGCTGCACGCACTTATCTGCGACTGGCATCGACCTATGGCCATCCTGCCGCTCAATTTGCCTTGGGCGACATGAACATGGTGGGTGATGGCGTGAAGAAAAACCCTCAACAGGGTCTGAAATGGTTGACGGCAGCAGCCCGCAAGCGAAACCCTGAAGCGCAAGCTTATCTGGGCGATCTCTATTGGTCAGGTCGCAACGTCAAGAAGAGCGAGACGCGCGCGGTGATGTGGTATGTCCTTGCCATGGAAACGGTAAAGCCAGAAGACAGCCCTGCCATTGTTAATCGTTACAATGAGCTGGTTTCAATCGTTGACGCTGACACAAAACTGGAAGCCGAAGCACGCGCTAGAGTGTGGGCCGAACAATTTCCGCCCCCGTCAGACAATTAAAGACCCTGGGCTTTGGATTTATCCCAAAGCGAATCCATTTCTTGCAAATCTGACTGGGCAGGTGACTTTCCGACCAGAGACAAATCATCCTCAATGAACCGGAAGCGGCGTTCGAATTTTGCGTTGGCGCCTCGAACTGCGGCTTCTGGATCAATACCATAGTGCCGCGCCAGATTGGCCAACACGAATAACAAGTCGCCCAATTCCTCAGCGCGTTGGGCTTCGGGCGCGTCTTTGAGCTCGGCAATTTCTTCCGCCAATTTATCGTAGACATGATCCACATGCGGCCAGTCGAACCCCACTTTTGCCGCTTTCGCCTGCAGCTTTAACGCGCGTGTTAAACCGGGCAGGGCCAAAGGAACACCATCCAACGTCCGCTCGTTTGCCTCACCCTTTGCCAGGCGTTCCTTTGCCTTGTTAGCCTCCCAAAAGCCCTTGGCAACGCCTGCGGCTTTCGCGGTTTCATCACCAAACACATGCGGGTGACGACGGATCATTTTGGTCACAACGCCTTCGATCACATCCTCAAGTGTGAACGCACCTTCCTCTGCCGCCATCTGGGCGTGGTAAACAGGTTGCAGCAACAGATCGCCAAGCTCTTCCTTCAAATGTTCACGCGAACCGGACGCAATCGCGTCCGCGACTTCGTAGGCTTCCTCTATGGTGTAAGGTGCGATGGTTTCAAAGCTCTGCTCCAAATCCCAGGGACAGCCCGTCACAGGCGTGCGCAGCGCCGCCATGATGGCCTGTAGCGTTTGCAGTGAGCGGGGATCAAGTTTTGTGGGGTCCTGCACAGTCAACGTCTCATTCGCATAATATATATTATGGAATATAAAGTGATCTGCCGATGCTGATCTTCATTCATCGATTGATTGCCCCCATCAATAGCTTGCGCGCCCCGGTTCATGCGACACCTTAGTTCGGCAGCGCTTGCCTTGGCCATGCGCGTGGCTTGCAGCTCTGGACCTTGTTGTATTGGGCATCATAGGTCGTATCCACACAATCAAACCAATAAGGTGTTTGCGCTGCCCACGTCGTGGTTGCAAACTTTGCTTTCAGCAACTCCTGCGCCGGCTTTGAATATGCTTTCACAGACCCATGCCAACGACAGCCGTAGCGCGTGGCGCGCACGGCCAGCGCCAAGGCCTCTGGCGCTCCGTCATCGCCCTTTGAGGCTTTGGCCCAGCGGATGGCTTCCTTTACGAGTTTTTCTGGTGCCGAGGGTGCTTGGGCTAAAGCCTGCACTTCCTTCCAGTTGACAGCCTTGACCATTGGATGCTGTTTCAGCAGTGCATCCCGCGCGGCGTCAGTTTTAGACAGTGCGGCCGGTTCCAAAACCATGGCCAAGGCCTTGCCATTATAATCCTTAACGCCAGCCAGCCCGGCGGCTTCATCATAGTCGGTTCGAATGGCACCCAATTGACGGTCGACTTCCAGCGGGCACCACCAATTCTTGTCATTGGCGTCATACAAATCCAACTGATTGAACACATCGCGCTTGGTTTCAATGGCGTCAGACCAATCTGGTGAATTCACGAGAATGCCAAAACGCGGGTTGCGCAGTATGGTTAACGCCAGGGCGCGTTCAGTTTTCAGTTTGGGGAATTCTTTTTTGACTGCATCATATGCTGCGGACAGCTCAGCGTTAGCAGCCAGCATATCAGTTGTCGTCTTGTCACTGTTGGCAAGGCCGCGAGCATAATTCCTGGTCCATGCAGCGCGTTTCAACAATGCCCGTTGCTCCGCGCTGAAAACCTTATCGTCACCCAAGCCGCGCAATTCTGCTGCGGGCAGCAAGTTCAAGAGTGTTGGTGACAACTTCTCTTGCATCTTGCCCAATGCCTGCACGAAGCGATCTTTGTCCTCAGCGACCCAAGTCAGGAACTGGGCGTAAGGCTCCCGCTGATAGGATTGCTCAGCGGAACCAAATGAGTTGAGCAGATCATCTGTCACCAGAACATCGCGCAGACGACGCCCCTCCTCGATATTGCCGCTGGCAAGGATATGCTGCATCAATTTGGGAACTAGAATTTTGCCAATGCTGCCTTTGCTGTCGAACTTCAAAGACGGCAGGTTTGCATAAATTTCATCATATCGATTGGCCATGGCTGAAAGCCGCGTGGCCTGCATGGCCAGAGTAAAAACCGCCGCAGTTTCTGGCGCATCACCGCAGCTGGACGCGGCCTTGGTCGATGCATCCAATGCAGCGGCCCACATGGCCTTGCGAGTAGCGTCGTCAGGTTTTGCCTTGAGACTGTCCAACACCATCTTCGGCAATGTCGGTAACTGTGATGGTTGCAACACTGATGCGCGGTCAACATAAGAGGTTGACCATGATTGCCATTTGTCTCCGACAAATGCCCATGGAGCTTGCGTGAAAGGCTTATCGACACTCTGCCCCGTCATCATCCACAGGGCCATTGGGTGCTTTCGGGCGGCGTCCGCGATGGCTTTTGAAAGTGTGGCGTCAGCAGGCAAAGTGTTCGTCACCCACCAATCATCCTTTTTAGCCGTGATACCCACATAGCCAATGTCATAAACTGCACGGTTGTAAGCAGCCTCTGCTTTCGGGTTCGCCGTAATCGCTGCCAACGGCTGGTTTAAAGTCTCAACTGTTGCATCAATCAACTCAGTCCAGCCCTGCGCTGTGTCTTCGATGTTTGCGATGTATCCCTGCAACTCGCGCGTAATGTCGTGCACCGAGGCCAGGGTGGAATCAGCCAAAATCGCTTTGACCTCAGCCCGGGCCTCTACGACGTTTTTCGCATTTGCCAGAATGTTTGCCACATTGTAGCGCGCCGCAGCCTTATGGGGTGAATTGCCACTTGCAATGGCTTTGAACAGTGGAATGGCCGTTGGTGGGCTGGTGTAAAACAAAACTGATGCCTCTTGATAGGCGCGATCATGTTTCAGCAAATCAAGGTCAGCGGATTTCAAATTTGGAGGTGGCGCATCTGCCGCCAGCTTGGCATTTGCGTCGCCGCCGCAAGCTTTCAATACGGCTTCTTGTCCACGCAGCCATTGCTTCACATAGTCACTGGATTTGCCAAAACTGGCGATGCGGGCAAGCAAGACCTCATGAGGATACCCGATACGGCAATCATAGTTCGGGTTGGCCAATGCTTCATTGCCGGGTGCTACGTCAGCAATCGTCTTGCGCCACGACTCATTGTTCTCATACGAGCTTGTGGAACCATAGTAATCAGCTGCACCGGGGACTCCCAACCCGTTTAGTTTGCGCCATGCGGCAACGCCGAAGGGTTCAGCAGCGTAGGCGTCAATGGCAGCGCTGAGTTTTTCGGGCGCGCACGTTGTTTGTGCAAGAACGGGCGAAACCAGCATAGAGGTCGCAACAAGCGATAGTAAAAGTCGGCGCTTCAACACGATTCAGTCTCCAAGATTAAAATGAAATTGTCATGCCATCAAATGCCGGTTCCACGTTGTCGGGAAGTTCCGCGCGAAGTGTGGCGTAATCGAGATCAACATGCATATTGGTGAGAATTGCATGTTTTGGTTTTAAACGTTCAATCCACCGGAGTGTTTCTGCCAGGCTGAAATGACTGGGGTGTGGTTTGGGGCGCAGCGCGTCAACGATCCAGATGTCGAGGTCTGTCAGCGCAACGAGACTATGTTCAGGAATATCACTGACGTCCGGGGTGTAAGCCAGATTAGCAATGCGAAACCCAAGAGCCTGAATGTTTCCGTGTTGCACCGAAAATGGCAACGCTGTGATTTTTCCACCCGCCCCCAACGTCGCAAGTTCCCGTTGAGGCACGATGGATTGTAACTCCAGAATTGGCGGGTAATCGCTGCCCGGTGCCTGCACGACACAATAAGCAAAGCGCGTCATCAACATGCCAGCAGTTGTCGTATCAGCCCACACCGGAATGCGCTTGCGTTGGCGCAAGAAATAACCGCGCAATTCATCAATGCCATGCGTGTGGTCAGCATGCTCATGGGTGTACCAGACAGCGTCCAGATGCTTGACGTTGGCCGAAAGCATTTGCTCGCGCATATCAGGCGATGTGTCGATTAACACACTGGTGAGGGTGTCGCCCTGCCCCTGCTGCAGCAATAATGAACAACGACGACGACGGTTCTTGGGTTCGGTTGGATCACAAACACCCCAATCGCCACCCACGCGCGGCACACCACCGGAGGAGCCACAGCCCAATATGGTGGCACGCAAACTCATGCGGCATCCTTGAAGGCTGCGGGCATCGGAACTTTGTCAAACAGGCGAAAGAAATTGGCAGAAGTGGCAGCGGCCATACGTTCCTTTGAAACGCCGCGGGTTTGCGCCAGCACAGCCAAAGTATGTGCGACGAAAGCAGGTTCATTGCTTTTACCGCGCATCGGAAGTGGAGCCAAAAACGGTGCATCGGTTTCTACAAGAATGCGATCTTCCAGCAAAGCTTTTGCAGTGACCCGCAAGTTTTCTGCTGTTTTGTAGGTCAGTATGCCAGAGAATGACACATAGAGGCCAAGCTCTATCGCGCGTTCGGCCAACCATTGCTGGCTGGTGAAACAGTGAAGCACCGCTTTAAATTCCCCTTTGACCATTTCTGATTCCAGCAACCGCGCTGTATCTTCTTCCGCATCTCGCGTGTGAATGACGAGGGGCAATCCGGTTTCCCGAGCTGCTGCGATATGGTTTTTGAACCCCCGCATTTGCGCGTCTCGGGGCGCATTGTCGTAGAAATAGTCGAGGCCTGCCTCTCCAATTCCCACGACGCGCGGATGTTTTGTAAGCGCAACAATTTCAGAAACCGGAACATCCAGTTCCTCATGCGCATTGTGAGGATGCGTGCCAACGGTGCAAAACACATTCTCGTGCGCCTCAGCAATCCCCGATATTTTCGGGAAGTTACGAATGCGTGACGAGATCGACAATACCAAGCCCACGCCAGCGTTTTCAGCCCGCTGTAAAACTTCAGGCAGATTTTCGTAAATGCCTTCGTAGTCCAAGTGGCAATGACTATCGACAATCAGGCTCATGCAGGTTTGGCTTCTTCTTCGACAAAGCGCGGGAATACAGGTGCGGGGGTTGGCAACGAAGTTCCGGAAACCAACCGATCTCCTATCGACGCAAAACTGCGTTTTTCTTCGGGCACTGCCAAAAGGTCCAGCAACTTTGCAGCCGACTGCGGCACGTAAGGCTGAATAAGAAGTCCAATGATACGCAAGACTTCAGCGGTGGTCCATAACACGGTTTCCATGCGCGCAGGATCAGATTTCTTCAGTGCCCATGGCTCCTGCCCCGCAAAGTATCGGTTAGCGTCGGCCACGACGCGCCAAATCGCATCCATCGCTTTGCTGATTTGATAATCGCCATGTTGCTTGCGGCATTCCGCCATGAGCGCATCCGCTGCTGCCAACATGGCTTCGTCAGCACCCATGAGTGTGCCTTTTGCGGGAACCACCGCGTTGCAGTTTTTATTGACCATCGACAATGATCTTTGCGCCAGATTGCCAAGATCATTTGACAACTCGGCATTCATACGCGCGATGATGGCTTCATGACTGTAACTTCCGTCCTGGCCATAAGGCACTTCGCGCATGAAGTAATAGCGCACCGGATCCACACCGTAGCGTTCGACCAAATCCGACGGCGAGACAATGTTCCCGATAGATTTAGACATCTTCTCGCCTCTGTTAAACAAGAAGCCGTGCACCACAATTTGCCTTGGCAAAGGCAAGTCAGCAGACATCAGAAACGCCGGCCAGTAAATGGCGTGAAAGCGCGTGATATCTTTGCCGATCACATGCGCTGCAGCAGGCCAGAACTTGGCCAACGGGCCCGCACGATCCGGAAAACCAGTTGCAGTGATATAATTCGTCAAGGCATCCACCCAAACATACATCACATGTTGAGGTGCGCCAGGCACAGGAATGCCCCAATCGAAAGTGGTACGACTGACTGAAAGGTCACGCAACTCGCGCTCCACGAAAGACACGATTTCATTACGGTATTGTTCGGGCACTATAAAGTCAGGATATTGTTTGTAGTGGTCAAGCAATGGCTGGGCATAGGCCGAGAGCCTGAAAAAATAGCTTTCTTCTTCCACCCATTCCACCAGCGTGCTCGTCTTGATCGAAAAACGACGACCTTCACGCTCTTCGGTTTCATCTTCGTTATAATACGCTTCGTCGCGCACCGAATACCAACCGGCATATTTCGACAGATAAATATCGCCCTTCTCTTCCATGCGTTTCCAAATCGCAGTTACAGCGGCCTTATGGCGTTCCGAGGTCGTGCGAACGATGTCATCGGCCTGCGCATTCAAAAGTTCACCCATGGCTTCAAACTGCGCGGCTGTGCGATCCGCCAGGCCCTGCGGTGTCAGGTTTTCGCGAGCCGCAGTCTGTTGCATTTTTTGGCCGTGTTCATCCATGCCTGTCACGAACAAAACCTCACGCCCTTCAAGCCGCTGGAAACGTGCCATCACATCAGTCGATATCCGTTCATAGGCATGACCGATATGCGGAGCGCCATTGGCATAAGGAATGGCCGTTGTAATCAAATAGGGTGATTGAGTCATGGGCGGGTAATGCCCCGAAATCACGCCGCCTTCAAGGCTAGATCGACTTGTGTCAAAGCATCCATCACGGCGACACGGCGGTCAAGATTATAACCGGAAACAACGGATCTTTGCTGGGCGAGTTCGCCGAATACATTGGCAACTGCAACATTGTTGTTTCGCTTGGCTTGCAATGAAAGCCACTGCAGCAACAAGTCAATAAACACTTCGTAGTCAAATTGAGCGGCGGCACGCGTCGAAAAATACTGCGCCACCGCTTGCCGTAAACCAGCGTCTACCCGTTTTGCGGCCAGGAACATCTGAAACGCTTTCGCGCCCTGGCTTTGCATTAACTCTAACGCCAGTCCGGGGCTGCCGCCACTGATGCCTGAGGCTTGCGTCAATACCTCAGGTGATGCTACTGGTTCTAATGGTAAAGCACTCAAAACACGCATGTTTTCTACATCTGACAAGCCGCTTAAGACCAACCTGCGACAGCGCGATCGCAACGTTCGCAGCACTTTTCCGGGGGCATGACACACCAGCAAAATAATGGTTTTCGAAGGTGGTTCCTCAACCAGTTTCAAAAGCGCGTTTGCGGATTCAGAACTGAGATCGTCTGCGGCATCAACCAACCCAACACGCCAGCCGCCACCACTGGACGTGCGAGCGAAGAAATCAATAAACCGCCGAACATCATCCACCGAAATCTCGGCCCGCAATTTGCGCGGTTTGGAATCATTGAAGCTGCGCTCCAAAATCGCCAAATCCGGGTGGGCACGAGCGTGCACCCAGCGCAAAACCTGGTCCGGCGACATGCTGTCTGCCAAGATATGCCTCGCCAAAGCATAGGCCAAAGTCGCCTTGCCGACACCTTTGGCACCGGACATCAACCAGGCGTGGTGCGGCCGCCCCGATGCAAATGAAGATTTGAAAGCGGCTTGCGCCTCAACATGCCCCACAATCGTCACCGCAAACCGCGGATGCCACGCAACTTCGCGTGGGTCTTCCAAATCCTCAGCCATGACCGCGATCCTTCAAAGCCTCGAGCAAAGATGACCAGACTTGATCAACCGTCAGTGATGCATCCAGTATGACACACCGTTTCGTGTCCGCATGAGCAATGGTGAGAAATCCCTGCCGCAGCTTTTGATGAAACAACAGCCCTTTACGTTCATAGCGGTCTTCCACCCCCACACCGCGCATTTTTGTGCGTGCAAGACCTACCTCGGGATCCAGATCGAAAACAAAAGTGAGGTCGGGACGCGTCTTACCTACGACGTTGTTTTCCAACTCATCAATCAAAGACATCCGGCAGTCCCCCGCAACACCTTGATATGCGCGCGTTGAGTCCATGAAGCGGTCACACAAAACAACTTTGCCGTCCTCCAATGCCGGTCGAATGACGTCTTGGAGGTGCCCAGCCCTCGCAGCATAATTTAAAAGCGCTTCAGCCATTGACGACCATTTTCCCGGCTCACCATTGACCAGTAAGTTGCGGATATCTTCGCCGCCTTTGGTACCACCCGGTTCGCGCGTCAGCACCACGTCTCTACCCTTATCTCGAAGATATGAAGCCAAGCGCAAAATCTGCGTCGACTTGCCGGCACCCTCGCCCCCCTCAAGTGTGATGAAAAGCCCGGACATTCAACCGCCAAAAATCATCATGGACAAACTGTCCAAGGCTTTGTCGAACATCGACTCAACGGCTGCCACATCACCCGCAGTCAGCACTGGAATTTCAGCAATCGTTCGACCGCCAACAACCACTCGGGCTTGCCCTACTTCTGTTCCGGCTTTCACAGGCGCGTACAGTGGCCCGGTGTAGGATAGCTTCATCTCAACCGTTTTGCGTTCGGACGGTGTCAAGGCGACCTGGAAGGCTTTTGATGTGCGCAGATCGACCCAATTGCGTTCACCTCCCCACACCCGGGCCTCAGCCAACACTTCATCTTTCTCAAACACATCGACAGTTTTAAATTGCCGGAAGCCCCAATCCAGCAATTTTTGCGCTTCAAGTTTCCGATCCCCGGCGGTCTTCATTCCGGCAATTGCCATGATCAGACGCCTTCCATCGCGCTGTACCGAACCCACAAGGCCGTATCCAGCCTCCTTGGTAAATCCGGTTTTCATACCGTCGGCACCGGCATAGTCTTTCAAAAGCGGATTGCGGTTGGCCTGTTCGATCTTGTTCCAGGTAAAACCCTTTTCGGAATAAAGGGCATATCGAACCGGGTGCTCATATACAATGTGCTTGGCCAGCAAAACCAAATCACGCATGCTCATCACATGGCCTGGATCAGGCAAGCCTGTGGAGTTCTTGAATACACTGTTTTTCAAACCTAATGATTCCGCCTTTTTCCGCATCTTCTCAGTGAAGGCAAGCTCCGACCCTGCAATACCTTCCGCCAAAGCGATACAAGCATCATTGGCAGATTGGATGATGGCACCTCGCAACAGATCAATGATCCTTACTTTGGAGTTGAGTTCCGCATACATTGTCGAACTGCCGGACGGAGACCCACCGCGTCGCCAAGCGTCTTCGCTGATGGTAAATTCCTGGTCATCTTTCAATTCACCGGACTTTAAGAGGTCGAAGACGATGACCTGCGTCATCAACTTGCTCATGCTGGCAGGAGGAACCGCAACATCGGCCGCTTTTTCAAAAAACACTTCGCCGCTGCGACCATCGATCAGGATCGCATGGGGTGCGGAAGTCTCAAACAACGGCAAGGAATCAGCAGCGGGTGCAAGTGCTGGCTCTTGCGCCCATGCGAGCGAGCCGAACAACAAAACCAAGATGCTCATTACGATACGTAAAGTCATCGCCGGAGAATAGGTGGGCAGCTTGACGAATGCAAATGCAACGCTGCTGACACATCCTGTCACCAGCTTTCGGCGTATATAATGTTGTCAACGTTCACTATTTGATCTAGCACCACGGGCATGGCCGAACACAAACGCGTATTATCGATTCAAGGTGCTCGCGAGCACAACTTGAAAAACATCTCATTGGAACTTCCCCGCGATAAACTTATTGTTTTCACAGGGCTTTCTGGCTCAGGGAAATCCTCTCTCGCCTTCGACACGATTTATGCCGAAGGCCAGCGCCGCTATGTCGAGTCGCTTTCGGCCTATGCCCGGCAATTTCTGGAAATGATGCAGAAGCCCGATGTGGACCAGATCGACGGTCTGTCTCCGGCAATCTCGATCGAGCAGAAAACCACTTCGCGTAATCCTCGTTCAACGGTGGGTACAGTTACTGAAATTTATGACTACATGCGGCTTTTGTTTGCCCGCGTGGGCATCCCTTATTCGCCCGCTACCGGGCTGCCAATCGAAGCACAAACCGTCACCCAAATGGTAGACCGTACAATGGCGTTGCCGGAGGGAACGCGGCTTTACATTCTCGCCCCCATCGTCCGCGGTCGGAAAGGCGAGTACAAAAAAGACTTGGCGGAGTTGCAAAAAAAAGGTTTCCAACGTGTCAAGGTTGACGGCCAATTCCATGAAATTGATGCTGTTCCAGCCCTCGACAAAAAATTCAAACACGATGTGGACGTGGTCGTAGACCGCATCGTCGTGCGCGAAGACATTGCAACACGTTTGGCAGATTCGTTTGAAACAGCTCTAAAGCTGGCCGATGGTTTGGCGATTGCGGAATTCACCGACAAGCCCCTGCTGGCCTCGCAAACCTCCGAAGAGGGTTCAAACAAAAGCAAAAACGAAACCCACGAACGCATCATGTTCTCTGAGCGTTTCGCCTGTCCGGTGTCTGGCTTCACCATCGAGGAAATTGAACCACGTCTCTTCTCCTTCAACAATCCCTTTGGCGCTTGCCCTGCCTGCGATGGCTTGGGCACGGAATTGAAATTCGAAGCTGAAATGATTGTGCCCGACGGAACATTGTCATTGCGCGAAGGTGCCATTGCGCCTTGGGCCAAGACCGGGGCCACTTCCCCCTATTATTTGCAAACCTTGGAAGCATTGGCCGAGCACTTCAAAGTGTCGATGACAACAGCGTGGAAAGATTTACCAAAAAAGTTCCGTGATGCGGTGTTGAACGGCACCGGCGAAGACGAAATCTCCATCACTTATGACGATGGCTTGCGCAGCTACAAAACCAAAAAGGCTTTCGAAGGCGTCATCGGCAACATCGAACGGCGCTGGCGCGAAACCGATTCGGAATGGATGCGCGAGGAACTGGCAAAATACCAGTCTGATCATGAATGCCACGTCTGCACAGGTTTCCGCCTCAAACCACAGGCTTTGGCTGTCAAAATCGACCAGTTGCACATCGGCAATGTCTCGCAGTTTTCGATTGCTGAAGCTGACGCATGGTACGGCCAACTTGAAGCCAAACTCACATCAAAACAAAATGAAATCGCAGCCCGCATTTTGAAGGAAATACGCGAGCGGCTGCGCTTCCTCGTGGATGTCGGGCTGAACTATATCTCACTCTCCCGCATGGCGGGAACACTGTCAGGCGGTGAAAGCCAACGCATTCGCCTCGCTTCGCAAATCGGTTCCGGTCTGACTGGCGTTTTATACGTGCTCGACGAACCTTCCATCGGTCTGCACCAACGCGATAACGACCGCTTGCTCAAAACCCTCGTCCACCTCCGCGACATTGGCAACACCGTGATCGTGGTGGAGCATGACGAAGACGCCATTAAACTCGCTGACTATATGGTCGACATTGGCCCCGGAGCAGGCGTGGCTGGTGGTCATATTGTAGCGCAGGGCACACCAGCCGAAGTCATGGCCAACCCCAACAGCCTGACAGGCAAGTACCTTGTCGGAATCGAACAGGTGCCACTTCCAAAGAAACGCCGGAAGTGGGAGAAAAAACGCTCCATCCGCATCAGCGGAGCCCGCGCCAACAACTTGAAAAACGTCTCAGCTGAAATTCCGTTGGGTGTGTTCACCTGCATCACCGGTGTATCCGGCGGCGGCAAATCCACGTTGTTGATCGATACTGTTTACCGTGCCCTCGCCCGCAAACTCATGGGCTCACGGGAAGCCCCATCAGAACACGACCGCATTGAGGGCGTGGAGTTTCTCGACAAGATCATCGACATTGATCAATCGCCCATCGGTCGGACGCCACGCTCCAACCCCGCCACCTACACAGGTGCATTTACCCCCATGCGCGATTGGTTCGCCGGCCTGCCGGAGGCTAAGGCGCGCGGCTACGGCCCCGGTCGCTTTTCCTTCAATGTCAAAGGTGGGCGCTGCGAAACCTGCCAAGGCGATGGTGTTATCAAAATCGAAATGCACTTTCTGCCCGATGTTTACGTGACCTGCGACGCCTGCCACGGCAAGCGCTACAACCGTGAAACCCTGGAAGTGCGCTTCAAAGACAAATCCATCGCCGATGTTTTGGACATGACGGTGAGTGAAGGCGCTGATTTTTTCCGCGCAGTACCCTCGGTGCGCAACACCATGGAAACGCTGGAGCGTGTGGGCTTAGGATACATCAAAGTCGGTCAACAGGCGACGACACTTTCAGGAGGCGAAGCGCAACGTGTGAAACTGGCCAAAGAACTCTCCAAACGCGCCACGGGCCGCACGCTTTATTTGCTTGACGAACCCACAACTGGTCTGCACTTCCATGACGTGCGCAAACTGCTGGAGGTGCTGCACACACTTGTCGATCAAGGTAACACCGTCGTCGTCATCGAACACAACCTCGAAGTCATCAAAACCGCCGACTGGGTCATCGACTTGGGCCCAGAAGGCGGAGACGGCGGCGGAGAAATTGTCGTCGCCGGAACGCCCGAGGATGTGGTGAAGGAAAAGCGGAGTTATACGGGTCAGTACTTGAAGGATGTGCTGAGGCGGGGGAAGCGGGAGGCGGCGGAGTGAAATGAATATTTATCAAGACCTCGACATTCTACACACTCTCCTGAAGGACTGGAGAATCTATGAACTTTTGGCAGCAGCTATTGGTTCTGCA
>JANOPL010000180.1:0-24346 GCA_031421835.1 Hyphomicrobiales bacterium
TTGCGGAACATGATGATGTTCAGCGACATGAAGGTGTAATGCAACACGCCCGACAAAATCGAGAATGTAATGGCCTGGCCCAGATTTGCAGTGAAAGCAAAGGCCAAGGCAATCGGCACCAGGAACAAGATAGACCGATAAGGTGTCCGGTACTTTGGATGCACCGCTGAAAACCAGGTTGGAATATAGCGGTCGCGGCCCAATGAGAACCAGGCGCGTGCCGCATCATTGATGCAACCATTGGCCGAAGCCGTGGCGGCCAGAACAGTGGCGGCAAACATCAGCATTTCAAGTGTTTTGCTGCCAGTCAGTTTACCGGCGTCAAGCAACGGGAAGTACGTGAAGCCCAAATATTGCCAAGGCATCAGTGAGGCACACACATACCACGTCAACGAAGCTCCAATCAAAAGCGTGATCATGCCAGCCATCGTTCCGTATGGAAGCGAACGGGACGGTGAGCGCACTTCTTCAGCCGCCTGCGTAGTGCCTTCAATGCCGAGGTAATACCAAATGCCCCAATGGAAACCCGCAATCACACCCAGCCAACCATAGGGCAAGGCGTTCTCCGGTGTGATCATTTGGCCAAGTTTCAATACTTCGCCCTGGCTCCACGGCTGGACCGAGAAAAACAATACAATGATGGCGAGATAGGCAAATGCGGTGATGACGAGATTGACATTCAATGTCATCAACACGCCACGATAGTTGAGTGTTGCAAGTACCAGAATTATGGTGGCGATGACCCCTCGATAATGCCAATCGGTGAAGCCTTCGCCCGCATAGGCCTTGACTGTATCAGCCACGACAATGGCGTTTGACACTTCAAGCATGGTGTAGGCGAACACCAGATAGAGTGCCACGTTGAAAGCCATCAGCGGTCCAACAATGTGTTTGGCCTGCGCATATTGCCCACCAGCGGCGGCAACAGTCGATGTCACTTCTGAATCGATCATCGCAACAGATGTGTAGAGAAGACCCACAACCCAGCAGATAATCAAGGCCGCGAGCGCACCACCCTTGTCAGCAGAGAAGTTCCAGCCGGTATATTCACCAACGAGAACGATACCCACACCCAAAGCCCAAACATGGGCAGGACCAAGGACGCGGGAGAGCGAAAGATGATTGGGAGAAGAACTTGCTTGTGCCATTTTCACTCCTCAAATCTTATGTGTTTCAGTCATCGCCTCAATCTCGCCTTCGCGCGACGATGTCAGCTCTGCTTCAGAATACTTCGAATCGGTTGAATACCAGTCGTAGAGCATCCAAGCAGCGACCAGCCCAGAGAGTACCCAACCTGCATTTGCAATTGTCATCCACATGATGGTTGCTCCTAATGGCCGTTGAACTTTTCGTCGATCACTTCGCGGTACTCTTTGTCAGAGGCACGGAACAGAAAGACGAAGTAACCGACCAAGGCAATGGTCAGCAAAATCAGCTGAACCCAATTGATCGAATAATCCCATTTACTCTGGATAACATCATGGGCTGCGGCAGCATCAGCATATCCAAGCTTGACCCATTGTTCGACTTGCGCAGGGGTTTGCTTCAAAGTTTCCCACGTCGGATTTTCGATTTTTTCAATTGTTTTGGTATTGCCTGCCCAGCCCATATAAAGCGGGAACCATAATGCCATGAAAATGGCACCAATGATGACGACAATATCAAGCCACTGCAGGGCTTTTGCTTGTTCAGGTGGATTGTATTTTGCCATAATGCGCCCCTCAGACTTTGTTCTTGCGGGATTCATCCAGCGTCTTGATATCAAGACCGTAGATGAAATGCTTGTCAGCGGCATAGTTTTTCACCATGGCTGCAATAGAGGCTGTGTTGAATATAAGTACAGCTGCCGCAGCAAGAGCTGAAATAACGCGCACGCCTCCATCAGGGATATGCGGCCAAGACATGAACAGAACAAACAAAACGGCAACCCAAAGTGCCGCCACGAAAGACCAAGCACCGCGCACATCTGAACGGTACATGGCCTCAATCCTTTGATCGAGGTCAGACATAGATGTTTCTCCCGCAGGGCCGGCATTTTTTCCGTTGCGACCAGCCCACCCATTGTTATTGTTTTGCAACGGGCAATTTTGTTATCTGTGAGGAAACGTCGAATATTAACTTTTGTCAATGAAGAAGCGCATTGCACTGCACAAACAATATGCAATTGCTCAATATTTCAGCGTTGCGGATAGGAGATCACCGACAAATAACGTGCGGGAAGTTTCACCAACGTCTCTGGGCCATGCGGTGAGTCGGCATCAAAGAACAAGCTGTCACCTGGCTTTAATGAATAGACATCGTCTCCATGGCGGTAATCAACTTCGCCTTCCAGCATATAAAGCAGTTCCAAGCCTTCATGTTGGAAAGCCGGAAAAGTATCGCTCTTCGTGGTCAACGTGATGAGATAGGGCTCGACGACGACACCCGATGAATTCGAACCGATGTGGCCGAGTAAGTTATATTGGTGCCCGGCCCGCGTACCGCGCCGCTCAATCTCGACATGATCGCCCGATTTGACATGCACGGCTTCGCGCCGCTCTTCGTAGCTTTTGAAAAAGCTCGTCACCGGAACTGAAAACGCGTGGCTCAACACTTGTAACGTGGTCAATGATGGCGAGGTGTTGCCGTTCTCGATCTTTGACAACATGCCAATGGAAAGCCCTGTAACAGTCGATAAATCAGCCACCGTCATGCCCTGTTGGCGGCGGAAATTGCGCACTTCGCGGCCAATGGCGGCCTCGAGATTCCGTTCCGATATTTCACGGACACGGTGTGGATCTTGATCGAAGGCGGGCTTGCCGCGCGGCAGATCCACGGGCTCTTTGGGCTTGCTCATCGGAAGTACCTGTCGAAATCGTTCAGTCGTGTTCACTACAGGGAAACACTACAACCTACAATAGGATGCTCACAGGGTCAGAGAGAACGAGCCGCTGTCTCAATCACATGCAGCAAACTTTGCGCAGATGAGCGCGGGCCGTAGACCGTCACCAGTGCTGTCGAACGTTTGATCAAATAGCAGCCGATGTGTTCAATCACCGTACGGCTGGCAAAGCCGTCGTCCGATTTTTCCAGGTCTACGTTACACAAACGTTCAAACAGCGGCCGCAAGTTCGAAGCCGTCACATCAAAGCGAACCCAAGCATCGGTCTGCTCGGTGATGGACGCTGCACTTCCAAAAAGACCTTTTAATTCCGCTTCAATATTTTCGTGGGCAGCAAAGTTTGCTTCAATCATCCATTGGTCAGCCGAAAGCCAAAATGAACTGAACGACTTTCCCGTCGCTGATTGAGCAGGTTCTGCCAGTGGAAGTTTTGACGCTTTGGCGATTTTGACAACGTTCCCCTCTTGGCCCCGCCGCGATGCCAACGACGCCAGCGCCACATCAAAGCGTTCCGCAATCTGGCAGGAGCCAATCGTGATCGTCTTTGGCGCATCATGGCCCAAAGCAGTCGATGGTTTCAGTGCATGCTTAGCCACGGAGACGCTCTCCCTCGGGATCAAAGAAATGCGGACTGACGATTTCAATTTCAACATCGGTCTTGTTGAGGAAATTCACAGCGCGCATGCGCTTGCCGATCTTTTGATCGCCCGCCTTGAGATAACCCAGCGCGATGTGCGAACCGATATGCGGTGAATAGACCATCGACGTCAGCCAACCCCCGTCATTCACAACCACAGGCGCAGCACCCAACTCCAGAAAATGGCTGCCTGCTGTCAGCGCTTGCTGCGTGTTGACTGGCTTCACGCCGACAAGACGATAACCATTCGGATCATTCAAACCTTCGCGTTGCGACAATACCATGCCGATGGAATCTTTCTTCCTTGATACCATCTTGCCCAGCCCCATGTTGAGTGCTGTTGACTGGCCATTCAATTCATTCCCCGCCACATGCCCCTTCTCAATGCGCATGACGCCCAACGCTTCGGTGCCATAGACAACAGCATCAAATTCTTCGCCTGCTTCAACAAGCTTGCGGATCAGGGCATCACCATAGCGTGTTGGCACAGCGATTTCATAAGCCAGTTCACCAGAGAAACTGATGCGAAACAATCGCGCGCGCAAGCCACCGCAAACGGTTATATTTCCAGCACCCATATAAGGGAAGGCCACATCCGATATGTCTTGATCGATGATCTTCTGAAGTAATTTGCGGGCATTGGGGCCTGCTACGGAATACTGCGCCCAGGCTTCGGTAGTCGAAATCAATTGCACATCCATGTCAGGGTACAGACACTGACGAACAAATTCGAGGTGTCGAAACACAGTCACGGCATTGGCCGTGGTCGTCGTCATCACATACTCATGTGTCCCCATGCGGGCCGTGGTGCCATCGTCATAGACAATCCCATCTTCGCGCAACATCAATCCATAACGGCACTTGCCAACAGCAAGCGTCGAAAAGGTATTTGCATAAACCTTGTCAAGAAAAGCTCCCGCATCAGTACCCTGAATATCGATCTTCCCCAGCGTCGTCACATCGCAAATGCCAACTGATTTGCGCGTGGCCACCACTTCGCGATCGACCGACTGCCGCCAATGGGTCTCACCGTTTCGCGGCAGCCATTGCGTGCGCAGCCACATGCCGACTTCAACGAAGATGGCCCCCTGCTCTGTTGCCCATTTATGCGATGGTGTGAGACGAAACGGCTTGAACTCCTTGCCCCGCGAACGCCCTGCGAGCGCGCCAATCGCCACAGGTGTATAAGGCGGCCGATAAACAGTCGTGCCAGTTTCGGGAATGGAACGTCCCGTTAATTCCGCCATGACAGCAAGTCCAATGACGTTGCCTGTCTTACCCTGGTCCGTGGCCATGCCCAGCGTGGTGTAGCGCTTCAAATGTTCGACCGAGGAAAAATTTTCCTGATGTGCCAGCTTGATATCTTTGACAGTAACGTCATTCTGGAAATCGATCCACGCGCGGCCCTTGCCCGAATGCACAAACCACAAGGGCTTGATCGAGACGGGTAAGTCCTCAGCTTGAGGCAACGCTGCTGCTTTCACTTTCAAGCCGAGTTCATTGAGCGCCTCAATGGCGCGCGCTTGCCCAGACTGCAAAGCACCGTATGTGGAAAACACGCCGTCCGCCGCACCTGCCGCCACAAGATTGGCAGGTCCACCTTCACCCGGAACAAACGCCGCAATGGCTTCATTCCAAATGGGCTTGGAGCGGTGATGAGAGGTAATATTTACGTTTGGATTCCATCCACCGGAAACAGCCAGTCCAGTTGCAGCAATGGTTTCCGTTTTTCCATCTGAACGACGAACGGTGACCGATGTAAGACCAAGCCAACCCGACGTGTCGACAACCTCATCGCCATTGCGACTGTCGATCACCGCAACAACATCAACGCCTTTGGCTTTCAAATCCTGTACTGTACGAAGGCCGTCGGCATTGTTCGTGAACACGGCCACCTTGTCGCCAACCGTCGCACCCCAGCGATTGGCATAGGCCCGCAAACTGCCAGCCAGCATGATGCCGGGGCGATCATTGTTCTCAAATGCAATTGGTCGCTCGGTGGCTCCGCCAGCCAGAATAGCGCGGCGAGAATAGATGCGCCACAGCGTCTGCCGTGGCTTGCCCGGAAAAGGTTCCGCGAGGTGATCAGAAACACGTTCAACCGCACTATAGATACCGTGGTCAAAGGCCCCGATGACAGTGGTGCGCAACATCAGCCGCACATTTGGCAAACTTTTCAATTCTGCAACGATGGCAGTCGCCCAATCCGCACATGGCTTTCCATCAACGTGGAAGGTCTCCGCATTCAACCGTCCACCAAAGCGGAAGTCTTCGTCGGCCAACACCACGCGGGCACCAGCGCGGCCCGCGGTCAAAGCGGCCATCAACCCGGCTGGCCCCGCACCTATGATCAATACGTCACAATGAACGAAGCCTTTGTCATAACTGTCTGGGTCTTCAAGCTTCGACATTGATCCAAGTCCCGCCGCACGGCGGATCAGCGGTTCATAGAGTTTTTCCCAAAACGCTTTCGGCCACATGAAGGTCTTATAGTAAAAACCCGCCGCGAAAAAATTCGACAGGCGATCATTGATTGCTAAGGCATCGAATGCCAGCGAAGGCCAACGGTTCTGGCTATTGGCTTCGAGGCCATCATACAATTCGGTAACAGTGGCGCGCGTATTCGGCTCCAGCCTGGCACCCGTGCGCAACTCCACCAAGGCGTTCGGCTCTTCAGAACCCGCAGACAATGGACCGCGTGGCCGGTGATACTTGAAGCTCCGGCCCATCAACCGGACGCCATTGGCCAACAAAGCAGACGCCAAAGTGTCGCCCGCATGGCCCGTATAGACCTTGCTATCAAAACTGAAATTCAACGTCTTGCTGCGGTCAATCAAGCCCCCAGCGATACGATTGTTCTGTGTCATGTGGAACGTCCCAGTGCACGGGCCACATCGCGCGCCAATTCGACTTTTGTGATCGTGTGGGTGACGGTGTTTCGCGTTACCACCAGCCAACTGCGGTCGCCCTGTTCATGATACCAAAGCTCACGGTGCTCACCTGCCGGGTTGTCACGTTGGTACAGATAGTCATGAAAGGTTGGAATTGCATCGGCGGCCATACCATCAGGCCGCGCCATCAAGCTGGCATCTCCGAGATAAATGAACTCCTGCGCATCACGCGGGCCGAGAATGGGATGATTGATAATCATGTGCGTGTTCTCAATGCAGGTTGGGCGTGGCGCCCATGCCTTTTTCGTCGATCATCCGCCCCTTCAGGAAACGATCAAAACGATAGGCCGTCGCTGTCGGGTGAGGTTCATCCTTGGTCAGTAAATGCGCAAAGCACCAGCCGCTGGCAGGCGTCGCCTTGAAGCCGCCATAGCACCAGCCGCCATTGAAATAGAGGCCATCGACATGCGTGCGGTCGATGATGGGCGAACCGTCCATCGACATATCCATAATGCCACCCCAAGCCCGCAACAATCGCGCACGACCGATCATCGGCATCAGCGCCATGCCACCTTCCGCCACATCTTCAACCACCGGCAAATTGCCGCGCTGCGCATAGGAGTTGTAGCCATCAATATCCCCACCAAAAACCAAACCGCCCTTGTCTGATTGACTGACATAGAAATGCCCTGCGCCAAAGGTCATCACGCCATTAATCAAAGGCTTCAAACCTTCGGATACGAAAGCTTGAAGCACATGGCTTTCAATCGGCAAACGCATGCCTGCTTGCGCCATGACTTTGGAAGATGAGCCCGCCACGGCAACGCCGATTTTTTTGGCACCAATATAACCACGCGACGTCTCCACACCTTTCACGCAACCGTTTTCAATTCTGAAACCAGTCACCTCGCAATTTTGTATCAAGTCCACGCCCAGCAAGTCTCCTCCACGGGCATAGCCCCAGGCCACTGCATCATGCCGCACCGTGCCGCCCCGCCGCTGTGCCAATGCGCCTTTGATGGGGACGCGCGCATTATCGAAATTCAGAAACGGGTAAATGTCCTTCACCTGATCGCGCGACAACAATTCCGCATCGGCCCCGTTCAGGATCATGCCATTGCCACGCCGTGTAAAGGCATCGCGCTGGGCATCAGTGTGAATCAAGTTCATGATGCCACGCTGACTGACCATCGCGTTATAATTGAAATCCTGCTCCAACCCTTCCCACAACTTCAGCGAAAATTCATAAAACGGTTCATTGCCATCGAGCAGATAGTTGGAGCGGATGATGGTAGTGTTACGCCCGACATTGCCACCGCCGAGATACCCTTTTTCCAATACCGCAATGCGCGCCTGGCCAAATTCCCGCGCCAGATAATAGGCGGTCGCCAGTCCGTGGCCACCGCCACCGACGACAATATAGTCATATTCGGCTTGTGGCACCGGATCACGCCAAACAGGCTTCCAACCCTTGTGTCCGGTAAGTGCCTCGACAACGACCCGGAGGCCCGAATAGCGCAACTGTGTCAATCCTTTTACTACTGCCTCCATGTTGGAAGCACGCGAGCAACTTATTGCATCTGTTTTCGCCATGCGCCAATCAAAATCCGACATCGGAGATCAGCTGGCACTGCGTCAAAAGCGACAGTCTCCTCACTTTCGCTCGACTTCAACTGATTGGTCGGCGCGAAGGCAAATGCCTGATAGGCGACCGAGTTTTGCGGGCGTTGAGGGACCAAAACAATACGGGGCAGGATTCTGAAGCAATCGATTGCGCGTGTGATTCAAGACCGATGTACGGAGGGATGAAGTACGGCGTCCAAGAGTGACTGCGTATAGTCTTCCTGGGGATTCTCAAACACGTCTCTGCGGGTGCCCATTTCCACAATGCGACCGGCTTTCATTACAGCCACATGATGAGACATGCGCTCAATGACGGCCATATCGTGCGAAATGAAAAGGTAGGCCAAGCCCAAGGTTTCCTGAAGTTCAAGCATAAGATCCAGCACTTTTGCACGCACTGAGACGTCAAGTGCGGCAACCGATTCATCAGCAACGATGAGTTTGGGATTCAAGGCCAAAGCGCGGGCAATGCAGAGGCGTTGGCGCTGGCCACCGGAAAACTCATGTGGGTAGCGGGTTGCAGATTCGGCTGGCATGCCAACACGGCGCAACAATTCAGCGACACGGTCTTGCCGTTCACCGGCGTTGGCAAGACCGTGTATGATCAATGGCTCGGCAATCGCAACACCAATTGCCATGCGCGGATCAAGCGAGGCATAGGGGTCTTGGAATATCATCTGGGCTGAACGGCGGACAGGTTGCATCTCGCGATGCGTCAGGCCAGAAACCTCACGACCATCAATTCTGACGCTGCCTTCAAAAGGCACGAGCGACAGCACGGCCTTACCCGTGGTGGATTTCCCAGAGCCGCTTTCACCAACAAGGCCCAATGTTTCACCGGGAAGAATTGAAAACGCAATGTTAATGACAGTACGGCTGGCAGTTGATTTTTTTGTCCACCAACTTTCGTTCCGGCGATATGTAACTGAAAGATTTTTGACCTCCAGAACAGGTGTTGCAATTTTGGAAGGAGATGGGGCTGGAATGGCACTTATACGCGGCGGACCGTTTTCGCCACGGCGCGAACCGAGCCGCAAAACCGATCCCAGAAGTTGCTGCGTGTAGGGTTGCTGCGGGCGGTTGAAAATTTGCGTGGCAGACCCTTGTTCCACCAGAGTGCCATGTTGCATGACAAGCACGCGGTCCGCCATTTCAGCAACCACACCCATATCATGGGTGATGAGAATGATGGACGTACCGAATTCGGACTTGATCTCGCGCATCAATTTCAGGATTTGCGCTTGCACGGTGACATCAAGTGCCGTGGTCGGTTCGTCTGCGATCATGACTTTCGGTTGGCACGACAGCGCCATTGCGATCATCACCCGCTGGCGCATACCGCCTGAAAGCTCATGGGGATATTGCGTCAATTGCCGAGAAGGTTCGGTCATGTGCACGGCCTCCAGCATCCGGCGTGCAACGGACAAAGCCCCCTCGTCCGTACCAACCTGATGCTCGCGTATGACTTCAGTCATCTGGTCACCGATGGTCATTACGGGATTGAGCGACGTCATGGGCTCTTGGAAAATCATCGCAATGTCACCGCCGCGCACACGCCGCATCTGGCTGTTGGACAGTGCCAACAGGTTCTTGTCACCCAACATGATTGCACCCGAAGCAACCTGCAAAGAGGTCTTTGGCAGCAATCCCATGATGGCAAGGGACGTCACAGATTTACCTGAACCCGACTCACCCGCAATGCACAGGGTCTCATTTAGGTTCAGATCAAAACTGATGTTGTGCAGCACCCGCCGCCGCCCTTCCGGTGTGCGGGCGTCAACGCATAAATCACTGACCGAGAGAACCTCTTTGGGTTCAGTTCTTGAACTCACGTAAAAACAATCCTCGGGAAATAGAACGACACGACCCAGTTGGGCATGTCCACAATTTCACTGATGCGAAGATCGCCACAGACAGAGCACAGCATATAAGCATCAACCGGACTTAAGCCATGTTCGGCCGACAAAAGATCAATCATGCGCATCACACTTTCGCGGGCACCGGTCATAAGATCAGGACCAATGCCGGTCGTGACTTCATAACCTGCGCCATCAAGATGACGTGTGACGGGCTCTGTCGTCGTAAAACGTGGAGATTTCAAGTTGCCTCCCTTGATAAGTTCAAGTGTGGCTTCAACATTCATCTGGCTTTCGATGGCCGTGCCGCACACTTCACCATCTCCTTGCGCTGCGTGTGTATCTCCGATTGAGAATAGTGCCCCCTCAACTTCGATGGGCAGGTAGAGCGAAACGCCAGCCGTCAGATCGCGGATATCCAGATTTCCGCCAACGCGACGGGGTGGCACGACGGAATGCAAGCCAGGTTCAGCGGGTGCCACACCAAGTGTTCCAGCAAACGGTTTTAGCGGCACGCGTGCTCCGGGGCCATAAAGCGCAGGCACCATCGAGACAGGATCATATTTCCAGATATGCAAGGCTGGCTCTTTGAATTGATCCGCTAACAGTCCAAAGCCCGGAATATTGGCGGTCCAGCCAGAGCCCGACGGTATAAATTTTCGCAACGTGACTTTCAAAGTGTCGCCAGGCTTGGCATCCTCTACAAAAATCGGACCGGACACCGGGTTTATGCGGCCAAAGTCCAGTGCATTGAGCGTGTCCAAAGTGGCATCGGCGTCCAACTGACCGGCTGACGAATCCGAGCATTCGAAGTGAATTGTCTCGCCGGACTTTGCAACCAGCACAGGTTCAAAGTCACGGTTCCAGCCAAAATGACGCTGGGCACTGTGAATGGTATGATTGCAAGCAACGCACATGTTTGTTCCTCCAGATATGAACTCTCCGCCGCGCGATGCGACGGAGAGCATTCAGTTGTGTTGAACTTACTTCAGGAATATCGCGTCGTAATTGATGACGCGCGTTGGATCGATGTAGATGTTGCCTTCACCGCCCATGCGGGCTGACTTCGCCACGACCCGGCGCTCGTTGGTCACGGGAATCCAAGGCGCATCAGCCATGATATCGGTGAAGATTTTACCCCACACTGCCGTGCGTTCGGTGGCTTTTGCCGGATCTGACATGGCGTCAGCGGCTTGTGCGCGCTTGTCCATTTCGGGATTGCAATACCAAGACCAATTCCAGCCGCCTTGCACTGCTCCTGAACAGCCGAGGATCGGGCCGTAGAAATTGGAAGCATCCGGGAAATCGGCAATCCAGGCCATGCCGCCCGACCAGATCATGGGGGCTTCACCTTCGGTGCCACCAGCTGCAATCACGTTGGATTGTGCCAGTGAACGCAACTCCGCTTTTACACCAATGGCTGCCAGGTCTTGCTGAATTGCTTGGGCCACGCGAGGTTGAGGATCTGTATTGGTGGAATAGAGAATTGTTTCAAACCCGTCAGCAAATCCTGCTTCGGCTAACAAGGCCTTGGCTTTTTCAACATCATAGGCATAACCCGTGAAAGCCTTGTCGTAACCCGGCATCAAAGGTGGCAGAGGTTGATTTGCAGCAGTGGCGCGCCCATTCAAAAGGCGCGTAATGCGCTCTTTGTTGACAGCCATGTTCACCGCTTGCCGCACTTTCACATTGTCGAACGGCTTCACTTTAGTGTTGAGGGTCACATAACCAGTATGCAGTTGCTCACCGTCTACAATCATACTTGGGCCTTCAGCGGAGTTCTTTACTTCGAGGAACTTGGCTGGTGGAATGCCGTCGCCGGCAATGTCAACTTCACCTTTCTGCAAGCGCAACAGAGCAACGAGCGGATCTTGTCCGATTTCGACGGTGAACTTGTCGATGTGGGGAACATTGGCCATGAAATAATCAGGGTTGCGCACGAATTCCATTTTCTGCCCGATAACCCAATCCTTCAGCATGAAGGCACCGGACCCCACGGGTTTCTTGCCGAAGTCTGCACCTGCTGCCTCGACCGCTTCTTTCGGCACAACGGATGCAAAGTTGACCGCCAACACATGCAGGAATGTGGCATCTGGACGCGAGAGCTTGAACACCACGGTGTGGCTGTCAGGCGCTTCAATGCCTGACAGCATTTCCGATTTTCCGCCAGATACATCTTCAAAGCCCGCGATGGCACCAAAGAAGCCAGCACCTGGTCCTTGGGTTTTTGGATTGACGGCACGTGCAATCGAATATTGCACATCGCTTGCGACGAGTTCGCGGCCATTGGTAAACTTCACACCCTTGCGCAGTTTGAAGGTGTAAGTCATGCCATCAGGCGACACTTCAAAACTTTCAGCCAGTGATGGCACGAGATCTGCAGTGCCTGGCGTGTAGTCCATCAGGCGCGAATAGAGGCTCTTGATCATTGACCAGTTGACCCAGTCATAACCGATGGCTGCGTCAAGAGTGGCAATATCGTCCTTGTAGGTAATGATGATTTCACCGCCTTGTTTTGGTGCGTCCTGTGACCACGCGACCTCGGGCATAAATGCCAGGGTTGTTGCAATCGTCGAAATCTTCAGCCAGTTCTTCAACATATTTTTCTCCTGTTTTGTGTGGTCATTCTAACTTGCACGAATTCGCGGATCGATCAGCGGTGCTGTCAGATCGGCGATGAGGTTGCCAGTAACAATGGCGAATGCGGATACGAGGGTAACGCCCATGATAATGGGGATATCGACCTGCTGAATGGCCTGCCACGCCAATTGTCCAATGCCGGGCCATCCATAAACTGCTTCTACCACAACGACGCCGCCCATGAACTGGCCGATATCGATACCAATCATGGCGATGATAGGAAGAAGTGCGTTAGGCAAAGCATGCCGCAGCAACACACGCGCTGAAGACAAGCCTTTCGCCCGCGCTGTGCGCACGTAATCCTGGTTCAGCACATCAATCATTGCGGACCTTGCGATGCGCGCATACCAGCCTGCACCCAGTACACCGAGGGTTGTTGCGGGCAGCACCACATGCGCCCACGTGCCGTATCCACTCATGGGGAACCATCCCAGTGTGACGGCAAAAACATAGAGCAGCAACAAGGCCACAACGAATTGCGGCGCTGAGACGCCGATAAACGATGTCATCATCACCAGATTGTCAGCAAAGCCACCACGCTTGACTGCAGCCGTCACGCCAAGCAACAGCCCCAACAGCACTTCAATCGCGATGCCTGCAGCCATTAACACCAGAGTGGCGGGCAGGCGCGCCCAGATCAGCGTCGCCACTTCAGTTTTCTGCGCATAGGAGCGACCCAAATCGCCCTGTAGCAAGCCGGACAAATAGTTCCAGAATTGCCACACCAACGGTTGATCCAGCCCGAGTTCATGACGGATATTTGCAACTGTTTGCGTTGTCGCACTGCGCCCTGCCAACATGCGTGCGGGGTCAGCGGGCATCGCGTAAAGCAGTAAAAACGTGATGAGGGAAACCCCCAGCAGAATGAGAAAAGCTTGCGGCAAACGACGCACCAGAACAGCAAGCATGTCAGCCCCTGCCCCGCTGTGTTGGATCAAGAATATCGCGCAAGGCATCACCAACGAGATTGAACGACAGCGCTGTCAGCAAGATCACGGCGCCCGGTATGAACACCAACCATGGAGCAGACTGGAAATAACTTTGGCTTTCGAAAATGATGTTGCCCCATGAAGGCTGGGGAGGTTGCACCCCAACTCCCAGAAACGACAGGGTCGCCTCCAGCAGCACAGTTGTGGCGATGCCAAGTGTTCCCCACACAATCGCGGTAGGCACCAGATGCGGTAAAATGTGCATGAACAAGATTCGGCTATGCCCCGCACCAAGCGAACGTTCAGCCATGATGAAGTCTCGTTCCACCAGCCCGCGGGTCTCCGTATAAACAATGCGTGCAACCTGCACCCAATTCACAAGTGCGATTACCAGCGCCACGATCCATAAACTCGGGCGCAGGATTGCCGCTAACACAATGGCCAACAGCAGCGCCGGAAACGCCATCATCAAATCGGTGAAGCGCATCAGCAGGTTCCCACTCCAACCCCGCAAGTATCCGGCGAGAATGCCGACACACAAACCGATGACAACTGCCACGCCATTCGCCACCAGTCCGATGATCAGAGACGTGCGTGCCCCGAAAAGCAAGCGCGATAACAAGTCCCGGCCCAAGGTGTCTGTGCCCAATGGAAACTGTGCGCTGGGTGGCAGTGGTGCGCCTTCCAGTGTCAACCCGTCAAACATTTGTTCATCGGGGCTGTAAGGTGCCAAAAGTGGTGCGGCCAACGCCATAATAACGACGGCGACCACGATGCAAAGGCCAAAAAGAGCTGCGGGTCGTCCCATCATGCGAGAGAACACCGCTATCATCATATGACCTTCGGCACGACATCGCGCCTTGCCAAGTAGGACACAGCGGCAGCCTCCAATGTTTCACGGCGACGCATGGCGTCGCTGCGCAACAAGGCGTAGGCGTCCTCTTCCGACAACCTGCGTTCAGTCATCAATGCTGTAACCGCATGGTGCACCAACGGGCGCATGCGTATGCGTTCTTCCAACGCTCCGATCCGCTCTTGAACAAAACGACGTTCGCCATGAACGGCAATTGCCATCACAACCGCTGGATAAATGGCCGAAGTCACAATCGGCTTGGCCAGAATGGCTCCTGCACCCATCTTCATGGCCCATTCGATACGGCTGGGCGCTTCCGATCCAAGCAACGCGACGACGGGGCAAGGTGCATATCGCGTGGAATTCCAGGGCAGCAATTCATCCCAGCCTTGATCAGCATCAACCAACACCAGGTCGGGTTTCGCCGCTTCGGCCAAGGGCTTCCAGCTCAAGTCCGTTGTCAAGCCGAGCAGATTCAATTGCCGCAACAGCTTCTCTGCATTGCTATCGCTGCGGTGCAAAATGCTGGCGTGCCAGCCAGCGAAATTCGGTGTATGTCTCATGACACCACCCGCAATTGTGGCCGCCGCGCCATGCGACGACCAGCGAGGTAAGGGTCAGCGGCAATCGCAGGCAGGGATGCAATAATGTCAAACCCTTTGCTTGCTGTGATACGACCGAGGTGAAAAGGCAAGGCGGCGTGACACGTATTTGGATCGATACGGACAGGGCCTAGCACGGTATCTGTCGTGGTTGAAGAAAGGTGCTGACGCACCGCGAGTGGTTCATCGCCGCCCATGGTGTGAATGGCTTCAATGCACATTTTCAGGGAAGCGAAAGTTGTTGCAAAAAAACTGGATACTCTCCGTTCAACACCATAACGCTCGGCCACGACAGCGCGGAATGTCGCATTGTCATGCCCGGTGCAACTGTCGAAGTAGCTAGCCGCTGACAATTGTCCTTCGCCATTTTCGCCAATTTCATTCAACTCACATTCTGTGAGATCACAACTGACGACCGGACAAATTTCTGATCTGAATTCCGGGTTGGCCTTGCCCAACTGTCGCATGGCCGCCAAGAATGCATAGCTTGAAGGTCCGATGAAATTGTTCAATACAAAACTGGGCTGCGTGCGTGCGATATCTGCAATCACGCGATCGATGTAAATTTCATCAACGGGTAGCACACTTTCTCCAGCAATTTCTCCCGCGGCAGCTGAAATGAGTTCACGAGCCAACCGGTTCATTTCCCAACCCCAGACATAGTTCGCACCCAGCAAATAAGGACGCTTGCCGAAACGCGGCAGGAGGTAGTCGAACAAGGGAAGCAAATGCTGGTTGGGGCAGGCCCCTGTATAGATGACGTTGGGATTGGCTTCGAAGCCCTCATAGGGGCAAGTGTACCACAGCAGGCCATCATGTTTTTCGACAACCGGCAGGATTTCCTTTCGAGCCGCAGATGTGATGGTTCCGATGATATGTCGGCAACCGTGGTCCCGCAATAATGTCCTTGCGCCTTCGACATAGTCCTGCAGGCTGCCGGCAGGATCGACAAACACAGGTTCAATCAGGCCGGGAAGAACCCGGTTGCAATTCTCTAATGCAAACTCTGCCCCATCACGGCACTCACGCCCGAGTGCTGCGTACGGACCCGACAAAGAATAAAGAATCCCAATTTTAAACGACTTCCGCATTGGTCCTCAAATACAAAAACCCCACAATGCCGATCTGCCGTTGGCAGGACATCATGGGGCCACACTGCCCGTCGACCACCAAGGGTCATTTGAATTTTCGCACGAAATCACGCGAGCGATCCCCATATGAAAATACTGAGCGTTGTTGCTTGTCAAGCAGCATCCTGACGCAGTCGTTGAAACAAAATCATTGGCCGGGAAGACCTGCACGCGCTGCGACAGAAAAACGAAACGCCGGAGTCAAACACATAAGACGGCCCGCCAAAATGCGGGCCGCTGATGTCATCACCATTCAGTGCTCATACCACTTCAGGCCGCTTGCCTCCTGCAAACGGATAACGCTTGCGGAAATCTTCAGCAATTTCTTCGAAGGTCATCCATTCCGTGCCTTCTTTCTTGTTGATATACTTGATCAGGCGTTCCAGCATCAATAGCACTTGTGGACGGCCACTGACGTCGGGGTGAATGGTGAATGCGAATACAGCATAGTCCATGTTGTCATAAACCCAGTCGAACTGGTCCCGCCACATTTCTTCGATGTCACGTGGATTCACAAAGCCATGGCTGTTCGGTGCCTTCTTCATGAACATCATCGGTGGAAGATCGTCGACGTACCAGTTGGCACCGACTTCAACGAGATCAATTTCTTTGCCGTGAATCATCGGCTTCATCCATTCCTTGGCGGTCTTGGAATAGTCAATGAGGTTCCAGCTGTCGCCCACCTTGGCATAGAAGGGTTGGAAGTCGCGGTAACCCTGGCTGTGGTCGTATTTAAAACCGTATTTCAGCAAAAGAGCTGCTGTTGAATTTGACATTTCCCACCACGGTGCGACATAGCCCCTTGGTTTTTGGCCGGACACCCGCTCAATCAAATCCACACAATAGGCCAGCACGTCTTCTTCCTGCGTCGGCGTCATGGCAATTGGATTTTCGTGGAGGTAGCCGTGCGCCCCGATTTCGTGGCCTTCATCGGCGATGCGCTTCACCTGGTCCGGGAATGACTCGATGGAGTGGCCGGGAATGAAGAATGTGGTCTTGAGTTTGTATTTCTTGAACAGGTTGAGCAACCTAATGTTGCCAACTTCACTGGCAAACACACCGCGCTGAATATCAGAGGGTGAATCACCACCGCCATACGACCCTATCCACCCGGCGACGGAGTCAATGTCCGTACCAAAGGCGCAGATGATTTTCTTTTTCTTTTTCGATGCAGATTTAGCCATGTTCGTTCCTCCTGTTTACGTGAATGTTTCGTTTCATCCTCTGACGGCTGCTTCCAATGCCAGACCCACCGAAAGAATGTCCTCATCGCGTCCGTGCGGCGCAGAAAAGAGAAAGCCCGTGGGCATGCCGTCTCGGTCTTTGCCACTGGGAATGGAAAGGCCACACCAGTCCAGAAAATTGCCAAGCATGGTGTTGCGAAGTGTCTTGGTATTGATGCGAAAGAATTCTTCCATGTCCGCTTCGAGGGGGGCAATCGGCATGGCCACATGTGGTGTGGTCGGGCACACCACAATCCCATCTCCAATCAACGCGGTTGTCGCAGCGATCAACCGCTGGCGCTGATGCATGATCTCGACAAGGTCAACCGCCATCATTTTTTCAGCATGCTTGATGCGTTGCACCACACGTTGGTCCATGCGCTGTGCGTCTAAACCATTGATGCGCGCCTGATGCATATGCAGCGCTTCAGCCCCCAGAATATTGCCGCGCGTGGAAACGAGTTTCAGAATGTCATCAAAGGCAGGAAAAACAACACGCCTGATCTTACCGCCCGCTTTTGAAATGCGCGTCAGCGCAGCATCAAAGTTCGTGTGAACAGCATCGTCAACATCGTCGAACATCACATTTGTGGGCACGATGAAATGACGGCCTTTCACGTCGGCTTTTTTTACCGAAATTTTCTTCTTGCCCCGCAGAACTGCGTCAACCAATGCGCAATCTTCAACCGTCTGCGCCAGGGGTCCGACAGTGTCGTAGCTCCGGGACAAGGGAAAAACACCAACCATCGGATAGTGTCCCGTGGAGGTCTTGAACCCCACCACACCGTTAAACGAAGCCGGTACGCGAATGGAACCACCCGTGTCCGTTCCGATTGCCACAGGCAGCAAACCCTTCGCCACCACAACACCAGACCCTGATGAGGATCCTCCGGGAGCGCGATGCACGTGTGGGTCGTAGGGATTGCGCGGTGTGCCGTAGTGCGGATTAAGACCAAGTCCGGAATACGCAAATTCGGTCATATTTAAGGTGCAAATGGAAACCATTCCAGCACTTGCACCGGCGTGAACCAATGTAGCATCAGCAGCCGCAGGCGAGAGGGATTTCAGCACCACAGACCCCGCCGTTGTAACGCGGCCTTTGAGATCAAACAAATCCTTCCACCCTATCGGAACACCATCGACAAGACTTGCGGGCTGTCCTGCTTTCAAACGCTTGCGCGCAGCTTTTGCCTCGGCTCTCGCACGTTTCGGCAAAAGATCAATAAAAATACCCTTGTCATCGCACGTCGCGGCACTCTCTAAAACGCTCTCTGTCAGCTCAACGGCGTCCAGCTTGCCATTGCGGAGTTTTGCAGCGAGTGCAGCAACAGTTTCCATCGGCTAACCTGCAATCACGGTGGCGCCGTCTTTTTTCCAGGCAATGACAGCTTTGTCGCCCGTCGTGAAACGTCCACCATATTTGTCAGTGTGGCCCTCAAGGCCAATGGTACGGCCCTCATCCAACACCACATCCATTTGCACAATGTGTCCGATCTGTTGAATGCGCCCAACGGTGACAGGTATGTTGCAAGTGCCATAGGTACTGGTGATGTCGGCCTTCGGTGTCGAGCTGGGTAAGAGATCGACGGACTCGGCGGGCAATATAATATTAGCCTTGCTGCCAGCGGAAACGCCTTTGGTCGCAGAACCCACAAGTGAGCCATAAGGCGTATCAACAGTCACACTGTTGCCATCAGACGCACGCACCGTTCCGGGAATTAACGTGTTGCGGCCAATGAATTGCGCCACAAACAGACTTTGCGGACGCGTGTAGAGCTCATAGGGTGCACTGATCTGTTCGATACGGCCTTGGTTCATCACAACGATGCGATCAGACAAAGCCAGCGCCTCTGATTGTGCATGCGTCACAAACACAAACGTGATGCCCAGTGAACGCTGCAGTAGCTTCAGTTCGTTCTGAATGCTCTTGCGCAAATTTGCGTCAAGCGCACCCAGCGGTTCATCCAGCAACAAAATGCTGGGCTCAACAACCAATGATCGCGCCAGCGCAATGCGTTGCCGCTGACCTCCGGACAAGCGCTCAGGACGCTGGCCTTGAACGGCCATCAAATCCAATTTTTCCAGTATACGGGTGACCTTTGCATCGCGTTCAGCAGCAGGCATGTTTTTCACATCAAGGCCGAAGCCAACATTTTCCCGTACGGTCATGTGCGGAAACAACGCGTAGTTTTGAAAAATCATAGATGTCGGGCGCCGCTCCGGCAGCAAATCGTTGATACGTTCACCACGAATGGAAATGTCGCCGGAGCTGATGTCCTCAAAACCCGCAATCATCCGCAACGTGGTGGTTTTGCCACAGCCTGATGGTCCAAGAAAAGCGATGAACTCGCCCTTGTTCACATCGAGATTGAAATCAATGACAGCCGCAGTGCCGTTGTCGAACACCTTGCCAACGTGCGAAAGTTGAAGATCGTATGCCAATTTGCTTCTTTTCTTTTTTCCCCTCATCCGGCCTATCGAGAACCTTCTGCCGCAACAGGCTGCGGGAGAAGGCCGATAACTTGTGCCTTCTCCCGTTTTCTTGAACGGAAGCAGTTGGCCCCGGGCCGGGTGGTGGGGTTTGCTTTAAGCCGACAGGAATTCGTCCCACTTGGAGATGAGGTGATCATACTCATCTGGCCACTGGTGCCAGTAGGCCACGTTCTGCGAACGTGTTTCGAGCGAGCCACCATCACGCAGGTCGCCCTCCTTGATGCCGCGATCTTCAGCGCCCACCCAAGGCTTTCCTTCATACCAGAACGCATACTTGTCTTTGTCCATTGCAGCCTGGATATTGGTTGTTGGCGAATAGTAGCCTTGTTCCGAAACAGCAATTGCTGGCGGACCAGACAGCCAATAGTCACTGTAAGCCACAACCGCGTCCATGTTCGGTGTACCGGCAATCGCGGAATTCCCGATGGACCAGGCACGATAGCCTTCCTTTGCCACAGCGTAGGTACAAGCCTTGCCTTGCGCCTTCACAGCCATAACCGCAGGCTGCCAGGCATCGGCAAGGATCATTTCGCCAGATGCCAGCAAGTTGACCAATTCACCAAAATCACCCCAAAGTGCGCGGAACTGACCTTCCTTCTTTTTGGAAATCAGGAACTTCGCCGCTTCGTCAATCGATGCTTTGTCTGGGTTGCCGGGATTTGGCACCTTCAACAGGCCGAGTGAATTCATCGCAATCACAGCTTCGCCGAACGCAATCAGTGGATCGACGTTGAGGCCAGTCTTGCCTTTGAACTTCGGATCAAAAAGGGCAGTCCAGGTTGAGGCTTCTTCGGCCGAAACGAGGTCAGGGCGATAGCCGATCGAGTCATAGTTGTAGACTGTTGGTACCATCCACAATTCTGTCTGCGCTTCGTCTTTCCAGATTTGTCCAACGATCTGGGACTTCTTGTCCCACTTGTCAGACCCCTTGGTGAAGGTGTCGCGAATGTTGGCCCAGTTCTTCAATGAGGCTGTAGGGATTGCCGTAATTTTTTCCGTCGCAATCACCGCTGGCAGACGCTCACCGATGGTTTCCCACACGTCATAGGCTGAAGTGCCCGCGAGCAATTCAGTCTGTGTGTTGGGGAAAATATCCGCTTTACCCGATACAGATTTGACGCCCGATGCGGCTTTGAAATCATTGAGAATGCGTTCTTGCACTGTCACGGAAAGACCGACTGTACGCAGCTCTTGATCTGCAAGGCCTGCGGCAAAAGCCTGTTGTGCGCCCCAAGGCATACCAACCGCCAATGCTGCACCACCAGCCGAACTCGCAAGAAATTTGCGGCGCGACATATGGTAGTTTCTGATGCTTTCTATACTCATTTTACGTCCTCCATTTTTTGTCTTAACTGCTGCAGCAATCTCGTTTCATGTCAGTAGCGGCCAACGAGTAAGCCGCCATCCACCACCACCACTTGACCCGTCATGTAACGGGCTGCGTTGGAAGCAAGGAATTGAATTACATCGGCGATGTCTTCCGGTTCGCCAATCCGCCCCATAGGGATATACGCGCCGCATTTGTCAGCGTCGGGGCCCACGGAGTGTTCCTCTGAAAGCAGTTGTGCTGTGCGGATATAACCCGGAGAGACACCATTTACGCGAATGCCATCACGGGCCAGTTCCACCGCAAGACCGCGAACGAGGCCGACCACACCAGACTTTGCGGCCGAGTAGTGTACATGTTCATCCCAGCCGTAGGTCGTGCCCATGATCGATGACAAAGCGACAATGGAACCTTTCTTGGCGGCACGCATCGCCGGAATAGCAGGTCGCACAATGCGAAAGATGCCCTTGAGATCAATGTCAAAGGTGAAGTCCCATTTGTCGTCTGTCAATTGCGCCAGAGGCACACGATGGGCAATGCCCGCGTTTGCAACGATGCAATCCAGCGCACCGCATTTTTTTTCCACTTGAGCAATCACAGCATTGGCATTTTCAGTCGAGCGCACATCAAGCTTCATGAATTCGGCGTTCTTGCCAATTTCAGCGGCCACTGCCTGTCCTTCTTTTTCCAGAATGTCGGTGACAATGACATGGTAACCAGCCTTGCCAAACGCCTTCGCAGTCGCCCGGCCAATGCCGATACCTGCACCTGTGATCAGAACAGTTTGTGTCACAACATCACATCTCCCGAATTCGGGCCAATGGTCTGGCCCACAAACAAAGACGCCTCATCCGACAAAAGAAAGGCAACCGTGGCCGCCACTTCTTCAGGTTCACCAAAACGACCCAATGGCAATTCGGCTGCTTTGGCCGCACGCCAACCCTCCGAAAGACGGCGCACAAGTGGTGTATTGATGGGACCGGGTGCCACGGCATTCACACGCACCCCCTGCACGCTCACTTCGCGCGCAAGCGCTTTTGTCATGCCGATAATCGCAGATTTTGCGGCAGAATAATGTACGAGATCAACACCGCCAATCTGACCAAGCTGTGAGGCAATGTTGACGATTGATCCTTTGCCCGCCTTTAGCATGTCTTTGATAACCGCTCTGATCATGAGATAGTTTCCGCGCACATGGACAGCCATCATGCGATCAAAATCAGCAGGTTCCAGATCAATGAATTTCGCTTGATGCACATGTCCTGCATTGTTGACCAGATGTGTGCAGGGTCCGAATGCCACCTTACAGGCTGCGACAATGGCAGTCACATCAGCTTCTTCTGAAACATCACCGGCCACAGCAATGGCGTTGCTACCAATCTCTTGTGCCACGGCATCAGCAGCTTCTTTGCGCACATCATTCACAACAACACGATAATCGTCACGCGCCAGGCGCTGCGCAATGGCGCGACCAATGCCTGAACCAGCGCCTGTGACAATCGCCACATTCATGCGATGTCCTCCTGTATCGCGATCTTTTTGGCGCGGCGCACAGAAAGCGTCATCAAAATTGCGTAAACCGCAAGCAGCGAGAACGAGAACAGCGTAGTCAACACTCCAAAGGCAAAAATGTTGGGATGAATTTCAACGGCAAATGTTCCGTAGATCGCAAGCGGCAAGGTCTGTTCATTCGATGATAAAAGCGTGCGCGAAAATTCATCATAAGACAGCGTGAAAGCAAACAGCATAGCCGAAAGCACGCCGGGGAAAATCAACGGGAAGGTTACCTTCCGGAATGTCTTGAGGGGTGTAACGCCCAATGACCACGACGCTTCCTCAACCGAACTGTCGAAGCGATTGAGTATGGCGAGCATGACAAGGAACGCAAACGGGAAGGTGTACACAACGTGTTGCACAAAGGCGGTGCTCCACCAATGGCGATCAATATTGAGAATGTTTTTTGCAACCAATGCCACGCCGAGTCCCGTGAGAAGTCCCGGAACAATCATACCCAGAACGATGAGATAGAAGACGATACCTGATCCCTTGAATTTCTTGCGGAAGGCCTGGGCTGCCATAACACCGAGAACTGTAGAGGTGACCATTGTGGCAAAGGCAAGCGTCAACGACCGGATCATGGCCTGACCAATCGGCAACGGAGCCACACGCGAAGCCTCAGTCATGCCAAAGATATGGCGATACCAATAGGTTGACCACTCAACGATGGGAAATTGAGGTCCGCCTTCCGGTCCCTGTTGGAAGGATAGGATGGTCAGTACAATGAATGGCCCGTAGAGAAACAGGATGAAAAGCGCCACATAAACAGCCAGCACAGGTTTCAGGATGCGGGACTCCATTCTATAACTCCCGCCGCAAGTCGACGATGCGCAAGAACAGCGATATGACGATCCCCATGATCACAGTAAGGATCACGCCAACGACCGAGGCCAACGCCCATTTCAAAGAGCCAACCTGTGTGACGATGATGTTGCCGAGCAGATTGACCTTGCGGCCTGAAAGTGCGGAAGCCGTTGCAAATTCGCCAAGCACCATGACGGACACAAAAATTGCACCCACAACAACGCCGGGCAGACTTAATGGGAAAATGATCGTGCGGAAGATGCGCCAGAACCCTGCCCCAAGGTCACGCGCAGCTTCAATAATGTTGGGGTCAATGCGTCCCAACATGAAAGCAATAGGCCCCACCATGAAGACACAATAAATTTGCGTCATGCCAATGATCACCGAGAGTTCTGTGAACAACAGCGCCTCTATCGGGTGATCGACAATCCCGAAGTACTGCAACACGATATTGATCGCACCTTCCTTGCCCAACATGGGTCGCCAGGCCAGCACACGGATGAGAAAGGAGGTCCAAAACGGTATCACACAGATGACCAACAACACCGTTGAGAGTGTTTTGTTTTTGAGAAAAAGCCCGACAAATAAAGCAGTCGGATAACCGATGATGAATGTCGTCGCCAAGACAACCAGCCAGATGCGGACGGTGGTCCACAGCGACGACAAATAAGTGTCAGACGCAAAAAATTGCTGCGGCCGTTGCTGCAACAAAGGTAACGAAGCCCAAAAAGGTCACCAAAGGCGCATTTAAGCTCCCCATCATTGGAGACAAACCGTTGGTTAACCAACTGATTATTTTGTTGGTGATCGCGGGTATCTTCGTGCTGGCCGCGATTGCGGCTACTGTTTATTACCAGATCAAAAAAGATCATGCTTCTACTTATACAAACATTACATCGC
>JANOPL010000181.1:0-24576 GCA_031421835.1 Hyphomicrobiales bacterium
GTCAGCCAGAAACAACCCGCCGGAACGGTGCAATCCACAAGCCTGGCCTGAGATTTTTTCAAGCTCGTCATAAAGCCCGATGGTGTAGCCCTGCAGCTTCGCCACATTGGGGTCGCCATTTAATGTGTGAAAACCACCAGCCGCATGCCAGGTGGAACCAGAAGTAAGAATGTCACGTTCCACCAGCACAACATCTTTCCACCCCGCTTTGGTGAGGTGGTACAACACCGAGCAGCCAACAACGCCCCCACCAATGACGACGACACGTGCTGTTGATTTCATGACTTCCGCTCTCTGTAAATGAGAGGTGAAGCTAGCGCCCCCGAAGCAACGTCGCAATCATCTTGCGCGGTGAAATCAATTCACCGCGTCTCAAACCCGCAAGGGTTTGTAGGCACACAACTCAAATTATTATTGAGCACCACGCCCCAAAGAAAAACCCCGCAGCTTTCACTGCGGGGAGTTGGTTACGCTACCGTCCTGGGAGGATCTCTTAGATCGCTTCCTTGACTTCCTTGGCGGCGCGGAACGCCAGCTTCTTGGAAGCCTTGATCTTGATTTGCTCGCCTGTCAGCGGGTTGCGGCCCAAACGGGCAGGGCGCTTTTTCACCTGGAAAATGCCAAGGCCGGTAATGCGGACCTTGTTGCCCTTCTTCAAATTCTTCACTGCCAGCTCAACAAAGTTGGCCAACAACTCTCCCATGCCCTTCTTGGACATTTCGTGCTTTTCAGCAAGCTCAGCAGCAATCTTCGAAAGGGCTACTGTCAGTACTTTTTCTTCGGCCATGGCTCTCTCCTTGGGTTGGGCGAATCGATATGTCTTATGGTTACCGCAGGAGAGGCATCAAGAAAACCCTTTATTTTCGGGCTTCTTTTCAATTACGAATCAAAAAAGCCTTATAAACGGCAGTTAACTCTTTATTAACTTCTGAAAAATCAAGATTAGGTAATAAAAACAAATTCTTAATCAGAACTCAAACAAAGTCGACGTGGGATTTGAGAGGGATTTTGGGCAGGTCATGTTTGTCGCAAAACCGACTTAAATTTACGCCGCGCGCCTCTGAGTTTGAATGGCCAGACATGTTTTGCGCATGAATTCGAATGTCAACAACCGGTGTCACCGACCGCGTCAAAAGTTTTCCGGCACGTGCAACCCGCAAATACCAATCCCAATCCCAATAATAAGGAAGGGCCTCATCAAAAACCCCAAGCTCGGTGTGCAGTGAACTGCGATAGCAGACAGCAGAAATAAGTATCGTATTATCTCGCTCAAGGGTTTTGGCGTCAGCATCGTGTGCAAAGCTTTTGCGACGTCCATCTGGAAGCACCAATGCCCCATCCGAAAAAACAAAATCGCTTTTACTGCTCAAGTGCGTTGTGCATGCCGCAAGAAAATGGGTGTCCGTCCAAACATCATCATCATCCAGCCAGGCGATGGCTTCACCTTGCGCCGTCGCGAGACCCAAATTCCGCGCAGGAACCGCCCCCCGCTGGCCTGCATCTATAATCCGTACACGGACATCATCAAACGCGGGCACCGGAGTAGAACCATCATTCACGATGATCAATTCAAGATGTCGATGTGATTGAGCCAAAACACTTCGCGCAGCCTGAACAACAAAATCAGGCCGATTGCGCGTGGGGATGATGCAGGAGATCAGCACAGTCTTAGTCGGCGTCCGCCACTTCAAACGAAACGCGCTTTCCCATTGCAGCAAAAGCAGACTCGATTCTGTCAAGATTCGTGGACTTATTAAAATCCAGCAACCTTTCCATTTCTTGCCGATGCAATTTCATCTTGCGGGCCAATTCAGATTTCTTCATTCCAGAATCACGCATGGACTCATACATGCGGATCTTCATTTCGGTTTGAAGTGGCAAAGTAATAAAATCATCCGCGGCACGAATTTTGGAAGGCTTTGGGATCGCCTTTTTATAGTGAACATATCCAGCGATGATCTCTTGAAACGCACCCACAGCATATTTCAATGCTTCCTCGCGCGTATCGCCAAATGTAATGACTTCGGGAAAGTCTGGTGAAGTCACCAAAACCGTACCCTCATCATCTTCCAATTTGACTCGATAACTGATCATTTCAATCCAAGCTGTTTTTTAATGCCTTCGACAAGGCCCTTCTTCAGTTCTTTCCCAGCGCCATGAGCAGGTAACTGAGAAATTTTATCTTTGTAAAAGACATGAACATGCCCGCTACCACCTTCATGGTTCTTGAATGTACAGCCCTGCTTCTTCAGCCAACGGCGGAATTCAGAATATTTCATTTCGATCTCCGAAAAACAAAAAATAGATTTTGTTACTTCGGGAGAGGAGGCGGACAAGTCGCTTCTTCGTTCCCAATGCCCATTTGCTTATTGTCCGCACATCGAAACTAGAATGCAGGCACTAGATTGTCAACAAATATGTTTACAGCGTTCCCATCCGGTCCAACACCCGCTGCCGTCCAATCAACGGTAGCAGTGCCGCCAGTTCAGGCCCGTGGTCCATGCCTGTCAACACCATGCGCAGCGGCATGAACAGGGACTTGCCTTTGCGGTCCGTTGCAGCTTTCACAGTGTCAGTCCAGGTCTTCCACGTCGTTCCATCCCACGGTTCCGGCGGCAGCGCGGCGCGGGCTGTTGCGATAAATGCAACATCCTCAGCAGCCGGTTCAATTTTCAAATCCTGCTGTATAACGTCATCCCAGAATTGGGTGTCCGAGAATTTCTCGATATTCCCCCGCACTGCCAACCAAAAGGCCTCTGATTGATCGGGCAGACGATGCTTGACGGCGTCCCATGGCAGCATGTGCAACAGTTTTGCATTCAGCTGATTGAGGTCCTTCTCATCAAAGCGACCCGGTGCACGGGAAATTTTGGAAAGGTCGAAACCATCCACCAATTCCTGAATGTCTGCACACGGATGAATGTTATCAGACGTACCCAGCAGCGCCGCATGAGACACGACAGCCATAGGTTCCAAACCCTGTTCACGCATCGAAGCAATCGACAAAGACCCGATCCGCTTCGACAAGCCTTTTCCGTCGGCACCAACGAGCAACGAGTGATGCGCATAAATCGGTGGCGTGCCACCCAACGCCTCGGTGATGGCAACCTGTACGCCGGCATTGGTCACATGGTCTTCCCCCCGAATGACGTGGGTAATGCCAAAATCAATGTCGTCGATAACCGAAGGCAAAGTGTAAAGATAAGTCCCGTCTTCGCGCACTAGCACTGGGTCTGACTGGCTGGCGAGATCCGTGTGCTGTGGACCGCGAATGAGGTCGTTCCATTCAATCACGCGGTGGTCAAGCTTGAAGCGCCAATGAGGCTTGCGTCCCTCTGCCTCCAATGCAGCACGGTCTTCAGCCGTGAGTTTCAGGGCCGCGCGATCATAGGTGCGGGAACCGCCACGCGCCTCCTGCCGCTTGCGGCGGCGCTCAAGTTCATCTGCAGTTTCATAGCAGGGGTAAAGTTTGACTTCGGCCTTTAGCGTTGACACCACTTCGTTATAGCGATCGAAACGCTTTGACTGCCACTCTATCCGGTCTGGCTTGATGCCCATCCAGGCAATGTCGGTTGCAATGCCATCAGCGTACTCTTGCGTGGAGCGCGCCGTGTCAGTGTCATCATAGCGTAAAATGAATTGGCCATTTTCCTTGCGTGACATCAGCCAGTTCAAAATGGCTGTGCGGGCATTGCCGATGTGAATGCGGCCAGTGGGTGAGGGGGCGAAGCGAACGATTGTGGACATGGGTGCCTGCTAGCCGTTACAAGCGGCAAAATCAACAATGAGCAGGAATGCATGAAACAGCGTCGGTTAGGCAATGGTGGCCCCATGGTGGGTGAAATGGGTTTCGGCGCCATGAGTTTCGGAGGTATTTTTGGTGCGACCGATGAAGCGACCAGCCACCGTACTCTTGATGCTGCACTGGACTTGGGCGTCACCCACATTGACACAGCTCTGATTTATGGCCCTTTGATTTCTGAGGACGTTATCGGAAATTACCTCAAGAAGAAGCGCGGTGCGCGAAACCGCTTGTCCATCGCGACCAAAGGTGGCTTCCGCATCAATCCGCGCGGCATTTCTAACGAGGCGGGCTTCATGCGCGAGTGCCTTGAAAGCTCCCTGCGCCGCCTTGGTGTTGAACACGTTGACGTCTACTATGTGCACCGCCGTGATCACAGCATTCCAATCGAAGATGTAACAGCAATGCTTGCCGCATTTGTCAAAGAGGGAAAAATCGGCGGCATTGGCTATTCTGAAATTTCTCCAGCGTCCCTTGAACGCGCGAATGCCGTGCATCACATTCAGGCTGTGCAAAGTGAATACTCGCTGTGGACGCGGCTGCCCGAATTGGGGCTGTTGCAGGCATGTGAAAAACTGGGCACCGCCTTCGTCGCCTTCTCGCCGCTTGCGCGGAGTGTATTGGGCAATGTCGTTCTCGATCCTAAAACCTTACCCGATGACTTTCGTCGCAACATTCCGCGCTTCAGCGCGGAACACTATCCGCGTAATCTGGCCTACATCGAACGCTTCAAAACCTACGCGAAGCAACGGGGTTTCAGTCCCGCGACACTTGCAAATGCCTGGGTCCTCCACCGGGGCCCGCACATCATCCCAATCCCTGGAACACGAACCGCCGAACACCTCGCCGAGAATGCTGCTGCATCAAATGTGGTTTTAACTTCCGCCGACATGGCTGAGATTGAGAATATTCTCCCCGCAGGCTTTGCCCACGGCAATCGCTATTCAACCGAGCAGCAAGGTGCATCTGAGCAATACGGCTGAGTTAAGCTGTCTGATCCCTGAATCCGTTGGTAATCGGATAGCGCCGGTCACGACCAAAATTCCGGCGTGTGATTTTAACGCCCGGTGCGGCCTGGCGGCGTTTGTATTCGGCGACGTAGAGCAGGTGTTGAATGCGCTTGACCAGCGCGATGTCATGGCCACGCGCAATGATTTCTGCCACCGGCTGTTCGCGCTCTACCAAACCGTCGAGAATGTCGTCGAGCACATCATAGGGTGGCAGCGAGTCCTGGTCTTTCTGGTTTTCGCGCAGTTCAGCTGTGGGCGCCTTGGTAATGATCCGTACAGGGATCACTTCTGACACCGTATTGCGCCATTCGGCCAAACGATACACTTCGGTTTTGTAGACATCCTTGATCGGGTTGAAGCCGCCGTTCATGTCGCCATAAAGCGTGCAATAGCCCACACTCATTTCGCTCTTGTTGCCGGTGGTCAAAACCATGGAGCCCATTTTGTTGGAAATCGCCATCAAGATCACACCGCGCGAACGCGACTGCATGTTCTCTTCGGTAATGTCTTCTTTGCGGCCCGCAAACATTGGCCCCAAGGCATCGAGAAAACCTTCAACCGGTTCCTTGATGGCCACCACATCATAACGCACGCCGAGGCGTTTCGAACAGTCCTCGGCATCCACCAAAGAATCTTTTGAGGTGTAGGCATAGGGCAACATGACGCAATGAACCTTGTCGGCCCCCAACGCATCAACCGCCATCGCTGCAACCACCGCCGAGTCGATACCGCCCGACATGCCCAGCACGATTCCGGGAAAACGGTTTTTGAGAACATAATCACGAAGCCCCAGCACACAGGCTTTCCAGGTTTCTTCTTCGCGTTCGGGCAATCTGACGATGTCGCCCTTGTCCATCACCCAGCCCGAAGCGGTCTTGTTCCAAGACGTCATGGCCAGCGATTCTTCGAACATCGGCATTTGCAACGCCAATGAACGATCTGCGTTCAAAACAAACGATGCACCATCAAACACCAGTTCATCCTGCCCGCCGATTTGATTGAGATAGACCAGCGGCAATCCGGTTTCGGTGACGCGCGCCACGGACAAATTCAGCCGCACATCATCCTTGTTGCGTTCGAAGGGCGAACCATTGGGCGACAGCAAAATCTCGGCCCCGGTTTCCGCCAGTGTTTCGCAGGTTTCCTCCGTCCAGATATCTTCGCAGATGGGAACGCCGATCCGCACACCCTTGATAACGATGGGACCGGGGGCGGGGCCTGCATCAAACACGCGCTTCTCATCGAACACGCCATAGTTTGGCAAATCGAATTTATGCCGTACCGTTTCAATGCGTCCACCATTCAACAGCGCCACCGAATTATAAAGTTTATCGCCATCGCGCCATGGCAGGCCGATCAAAATCGCCGGGCCATCCTTAAACGCGACGGCCAACTCCTCCACAGCAGCTTTGCACGCTTCCACAAACGAACGCCGCAACACCAAATCCTCCGGTGGATAGCCAGCGATGTAGAGTTCGGGAAACATGACCACATCCGCACCGCGCAATTTCTCGACAGCATCCCGCGCTTTCGCGAGGTTGAGAGAAACCGCGCCCACCGTGGGGTTCAATTGCGCCAGGCCAATTTTGAGATCAGTTGTCATATCCATCGTTTAGTTCAGAGCTATCAGTTTGCGCAACAGCAGCCTTGCTTTTGCAGGTGAGAACCGTCAAATTTGCAGATCTCAATTCAAGGAGTAGGCCCCATGCGTCTCGATAACGAAAAACCATCTGAAAATGTAGACGATCGACGCGGCCAGGGCGGCGGCGGTGGTTTTAATTTACCGGGCGGCGGTGGCATGGGCGGCCGGCGCATGAACATTCCCATGGGCGGCGGCCGCGGCGGCATGTCGATCTCCACCATCGTCATGCTTGTGATTGCATACCTCGCACTGAAATTCATCTTCGGTGTGGATTTGCTCGATATGGTCAATGGCGGCGGCGGCATGAGCACGCCCGGCCAACAAACCGAATACCAATTGCCACAGGGGCAAACTGACGTGACCGAAGCGCCTGTTCCGGGAACCGGCACGGGCACAACCAATGTCGACAGTGACGCAGGCCGTGATTTTGTCGCCCGCGTGCTGGGTTCAACCGAACGCACCTGGGAGGGCATTTTCCAAAAGATGGGCAAGACCTATCAAAAGCCGCAACTCGTCATGTTCTCGGGCTTTGTGCAATCAGCCTGTGGTGCCGCACAATCGGCCATGGGCCCGTTTTACTGCCCACGCGATTCGAAAATCTACATCGATCTCTCGTTTTATCAGGACATGAAAAACAAACTGGGCGCACCCGGTGACTTTGCGCAAGCTTACGTCATCGCCCATGAAGTGGGTCATCACATCCAGAACCAGTTTGGCATCGCCGAAAAAGTACAAGCCGCCCGCATGCGCTCATCCGAGGAAGAGGGCAACCTGTTGCAGGTCCGCATGGAATTGCAGGCCGACTGCTTCTCCGGCATCTGGGCGCAAGAGGCCAATGCCCGCGCCAACATTCTGGAAGAGGGCGACATCGAAGAAGGCCTGAACGCCGCCGCCGCCATTGGCGATGACCGCCTGCAAAAACGCTCACAAGGCTACGTCGTCCCCGAAAGATTCACCCACGGCTCAAGCGCACAACGGGTAGGCTGGTTCAAAAAAGGCATGGCCGCAAAAAGCCTGCAGGACTGCGACACGTTTGCGACGGATAATTTGTGAACTCTGAGCAAAAGATTGAAATCCTACAACAATTAAAAATCGCTCCATAATAGGATTTTTAACTTGACATAGACTTCGTGCCCTGCTATATGGTGGGGCATGATTTTTGTTGTGACCATACTCAGCTTTCCACTCTCCGCCCTGATCGGCGAAGGCGGGAAAGCTTTGCCTAAAGGGCTGAATCGCGTAGGATTTGCCGCATGGGGCTTTTTAATCACCGCATTTTGGGCGCTGCGCTCAAGACTCAACCTGTGGCCAGCGACGCACAGCGCGAAGTCGCACGGCTTTGGGCTGAAAGCATTCGCAACCGCGAAATTTACAAGCACAACGAATCGCAAATTGAAGGCGTTTTCCAAAGTCGCATTTTGGAGCGGCTCTTGGGCTATCAACCCGCCGATGGCGCTGGTGCGCAAAACTACAAGCCCAAAACCCAAATGGGCAAAGGCACTGTTGACGTGGCGCTGGGCCACTTCAAGGACGAAACCCGCATTATCGCACCTTTGGAGCTCAAAGGGGCCGACACGCAAGACCTTGATGCGCCCATGGCCGGACGCAACAAGACGCCCGTGCAGCAGGCGTGGGAATATGCCAATGCAGTGGCAGGCAGCAAATGGGTGTTGGTCAGCAATATGCTGGAAATTCGTCTCTATGGCTTTGGCGAGGGCCAGCAGGATTATGAGCGGATTGACCTTGCCAAGATTGACCAGCCAGACGAATTGGCCAAGGCACAAGTGCTGCTCTCGGCCGAAAACCTGTTGGGCACACGTCTTGGCGATTTGCTGCGCCAGAGCAAACAGGCCGACAAGGAATTGTCAGTCGAGCTCTACAAGGATTACTCCACGTTACGGGTAACGCTGATTGATGCCGTGAATGCAGCAACAAGTGGCACGGACAAAGTGCAAGCGGTCAACACGGCACAAAAGATTTTGGACCGTGTTTTGTTTGTGGCCTTTGCCGAAGACCGTGGCTTGCTGCCGCCAAAGCAATTGGAAAAAGCCTTCGAAACGCAGAACGACTATGACCCGCAACCCGTGTGGCAGAACTTCAAGGGCTTGTTCCGCGCCATTGACCAAGGCTCAACCAAACTCGGCATCACCAAGTACAATGGTGGCCTGTTCAAATTTGACGACAAGGTTGATACGCTTGAGCTGAGCGATGATATTTGCCAGTCCTTCCACGAAATTGGAAAATACCATTTTGATACCGATGTCAGCATCACCGTGCTGGGGCACATCTTCGAACAATCGGTCTCCGACGTTGAGAAGCTGCTGGCAAAAGCGCGAGGAGAAGGTGACGAAGAGCCTGAAAAGACCTCCGGCGTTAAAGGGCGACGCAAGCGCGACGGCATTGTTTATACGCCTGACTACATTGCCAAGTTCATTGTTGAAAAAACCCTTGGCACCCATGTGGAGGAACTGTTCCACACCACCATGGCGAAGAATGCCAAGGCGAAAGATGGCGATTATTACACATTCAAAAAAGGTGCCGAACTTGAGGCTTGGAACCAATATAAATACGCGTTGAAAAACTTGCGCGTGGTGGACCCTGCTTGTGGCTCTGGCGTGTTTCTGGTTACGGCCTTTGATTATCTCAAAGCTGAATATGACCGCGTGAACAAAAAAGTTGCAGAGCTGCGCGGGACAGCAGGGCAGGCCGACATTGAAGACGTGGACCGCGAAATCCTGTCGCAGAATCTTTATGGCGTCGATGTGAACGCCGAGAGCGTGGAAATTTCCAAACTATCGCTGTGGCTGAAAACCGCAAAGCAAGGCAAGGAATTGGACAGCCTGGACCATAACATTCGTGTGGGTGATAGCCTGATTGAAGATTCCAGCTACGCCTATTTGAAGCACGGCTTCTCATGGAACAGCGCCTTCCCCGAAGTGTTCGCCAGCGGCGGCTTCGACGTGGTGCTGGGCAACCCGCCCTATGTGCGGCAGGAATTGTTGAAAGACATGAAGCCCTATTTGCAAAAGCGCTTCGAGGTTTATCATGGCGTGGCCGATCTTTATTGCTACTTCTTTGAACGCGGCTTGCGGCTTTTGAAAAAGGGCGGAAGGCTCGGCTATATTTCGTCCTCCACATTCTTCAAAACCAGTTCGGGTGCTGCCTTGCGCGGCTATTTGAAAAGCGAGGCTGCATTGGAAAGTGTCACCGATTTCGGCGACTTGCAGATTTTTGATGGTGTTACCACTTACCCCGCCATTTTGACCATGCGCAAAGCGGCGGCTGATGCAACCTTCAAGTTTTGGAAACTGAACGCCGTTCCCGAAAGCAATTTCGGTCAAGCTTTTGGCGAAGCTGCACAAGACTATCCGCAAGACAAGTTGAGTGCGGGAAGTTGGGAATTGGAATCTGACGCGTTGCGCAATTTGCGCAATAAGATTGTTGCTGGCAAAAAAACCTTGAAAGAGGTTTATGGTTCGCCCTATCGCGGCGTGTTGACAGGCCTGAATGAAGCCTTTGTGATTGACCGCGCCACGCGAGACAGACTGATAGCTGAAGACCTAAAGTCTGAAGAACTGTTGAAGCCTCTCAGGAAAGGCAACGACTTGAAGAGATGGCGGGAAGAACCAAGCGATCTGTATCTAATTTTGATTCCAAAGGGTTGGACAAAGTCCAAAATCATCTCTGAAAGCGAGGATTTGGCTTGGCTTTTTGTCCGTGAAAATTTTTCTGCAATTGCCAAGCAACTTGAACCCTTTGCAGAAAGGGCGCGCAAACGTACTGATAAGGGTGACTATTGGTGGGAATTACGAGCTTGCGACTATTACCAAAAATTCCTAGCTCCAAAAATCTCGTATATTGAAATTTGCGACGCCGGTCCATTCTCGTTTGATGAATCTGGATTTTATCAAGAGGCGACCACCTTCATGATCCCGAGTGCAGATCGCTATTTGCTTTCGCTTTTGAATTCAAACGCCTTATGGCTATTTTGGATTGCTTCGACCACGGTACTTCGTGGTGGATATCAGCGGATGAAAAATCAATTTGTCGAACCAGCTCCAATACCGGATGCGGATAAAGTAACAAAATTGAAACTGGCAGACCTAGCTTTGAAATGTCAGAAAACGGCTAAACAGCGTTATAAATCTCAAATCGCCTTCACCCGCCGCATCCCCGATCTTTGCCCGCCGGAACGCGATGCAAAATTGTCCACCAAGTTGCAGGAGTGGTGGAAGCTGGCGGATTTTGCGGCGTTTCGGGCTGAGGTGAAAAAGGTTTTCAAAGCTGAAATCCCTTTAAAAGAGCGCAGCGACTGGGAAGACCTGTTCGTCATCGGCAAAGCTGAAATCGAAAAACTATCCGCCGAAATCAAACGCAACGAAGACGAGATCAACGCCATCGTCTACAAGCTGTTTGACCTGACACCCGACGAAATCACGCTACTCGAAGCAAGCATCGGCGCAAAGTAAAGCGGGGTTCCAGCTTTCGCTGGAATGACGGGGAATGGGCCGTTGTTAACCTCCCTCTCCCGCGGCTTCGCCGCGCCCTCTCCCGCTCCTTCGAGGCCCCGCCTTTGGCGTGGCACCTCAGGATGAGGGGGCGAGGGGAAGTCGTGTTCTTGTATTGTTCTCTTATTTGATGTGTGCCACAATTGCCGCCCTGCGCGGAGGTTTGGATGGTCTTGACTTTTCTTATTTGTAGCTACATATATTGTGATCTTAGCGCTCCATGAAACTGTCGTGGGATGAAGCCAAGCGGCAAGCGACGTTGGTTGGTCGCGGGTTGGATTTTGCGTCGGCTGCCCAAATTGTCGGCGTGTATGAGTATAGTATCGAAGACACGCGGTTTGACTGTGCCGAAAGGCGGTTCATGTCCTTAGGTGACATCAGTGGGCCGCTCTTTGTCGTTGTTTAGACTCCGCGAGATGGAGGACGCCACATAATTTCGATGAGGAAAGCCAATGACCGGGAACAAAATCGCTACAAAATCTTTGTTGAACCCAGCTGACGACGCGCCAGAGCTGACAGAAGAATGGTTTGCAAGGGGTGCACTTTATATCAATGGCAAACTCATCCGCCGTGGCCGCCCCTTAGGCTCAGGCACGCGCGAATTGGTGTCGTTGCGCATTGACAAGCAGGCACTCGCCGCCTTCAAAGCCACGGGGCCGGGGTGGCAGGTGCGGATCAATGATGTGCTGAAACGCAGCGCCAAACGGTTGGCCAAATCGCCATAAAAAAGGGCCGCCCTCGCGGGCAACCCTTCAAAATGTATCTCACAAAAGCTTAAGCGTTGCTGCCGCCCATTTTGCTTTTGATCAGGCCGGCAACGATTTGCAGCACGATGCCGCCCACGCCCGATGCGGCGAGGTTGCCGATCGAGAAACCACCGCCAGCAGCAGCAGCAAGGGCAGGAATGAGAGCGCCCAAAATGTTACCGCCGGCCAAACCGCCAACAACACCAGCAATGGTATTGCCAAGGCCGCCGAGGCTTGAGTCTTTCATGGCTGCGCCACCGATGTTGCCACCAACGGCACCGCCAACGGCTTGGATGATGAGAGGAAGAAGTGCTTCCATTTTGGATGCTCCCGCTATTATGATTCGGCCCACCCCCGCGGCAAGCCATGGGTTAACCTAACATCTTTAGAACTAATCACAAAGTCGCATTCCAGCCATGTGGAAAGCGGGGGACAGACTGGCTTCAGTAAGCGTTTTCGGATTTCAACAACGCCAGCGGCGTCTTCGCCAGGATGTAGAGATCAAAGCCGATGCTCCAGCGGTCGATGTAGTCGAGGTCGTGCTTGACGCGCTGTTCGATTTTTTCGCGCGTATCAGTTTCGCCACGCCAGCCGTTGATCTGGGCCCAGCCGGTAATGCCGGGCTTCACCTTGTGGCGGGCGAAATAGCCGTCGACCACTTCGTCATACAATGTGCCATCGGCCTTGGCCTGCGTGGCATGGGGGCGGGGGCCAACCAGCGACAGCGTGCCCAGCAGCACGTTGAACAATTGCGGCAACTCATCCAGCGAGGACTTGCGGATGAAGCGGCCCACACGGGTGACGCGCGGGTCGTCTTTGGTGACCAGCTTCGCCGCCGCCGCGTCCGACATGTCGGTGAACATGGAGCGGAATTTGTAAACTTCGACGAGCTGGTTGTTGAAGCCGAAGCGTTTCTGTTTGAAAATGACAGGCCCCTTGCTTTCCCATTTCACCGCCGCCGCAACCGCCAGCATGACAGGGGCCAGACCAATGATGGCGAGCAGCGCGATGATACGATCAACAGCCGACTTCATCACCGAGTCCCAGCCCGACAAAGGCCGCTCGAAGGCCGAAAGCAGCGGCAGATTGCCGAGATAGGTATAGGCCTGGCGCGAAAGTTTAAGCTTGCCCGCAGCGCCGCTGATGCGAATATCAACCGGCAATTCCCACAGTCGTTTCAAAATCTGCAACATGCGGGTTTCCGCGGAAAGCGGAATCGCCACGATAATCAGGTCAATATCATGGGCGCGCGCATAGGGCGTCAGGTCCGTAATGGTGCCGAGCTTCCGGTGCTTCCGGATCGATTCCGGGCTGCGGTTGTCATAACGGTCATCAAACAATCCAACGACTTCGATATCGCTGTTTTGTGATTGTTCCAAAAGGTTCAGTGCATCTTCAGCCGCCTGACCGCCACCAACGATGGCAATGCGGGTTTTAAACTGTCCGGATTTGGCCGCAGGCTTGGCCCACAGCCACAACACGGTGCGGGTCACGCCAAAATAAGCCGCACACAAGGCGCTCCAGGCACTGATCCACCCAATAGGCAAATGCACCGGCGTGATCAGCGACAATGCATACAGCAGCCCACCCACGACAATCGCAATGGCGGAGGTTTGAACCGCTGTCACAAACCCTTTGGACCAGGTATGGGGTTCATAGAAGCCGCCGCCCCGCACACCCAGCAAACTGGCAAAGGCCACCATCAACGCAAAAAAACCAACGGCCTCAGGTGTGCCGGGTTGTGCCATCACCATCGTCAACACCAGTGCGCCACAGGTCAACACAACAAAGTCCAGCCCCTTGGCCAGCCGTTGCACCACTTCGACATCAAATGCTTTCGTCGCCATTGCTTCATTCCCACCTTGCGTATCCCGGATCCGGGGTTCCCACACGCACCGCGCAAACTGCGGTTGTTTGGATTGCAAAAGTGCTAATTCGAATGGTGTTGCTCAGATCAAAGTGAATGAGGTGTTGCAGCAATCGTTAAAACTGTGCGTCGGGTGCTCCCGCAAACGCATCAACCGGGCTCACACCACTGAAACCACGATTGCCGATCAGCCGCTCTGCCACCGCCACTTGCGCATCAGGCACGGTGGAATAAGCATTGATGTAGACGGGCACACGCGGCGCATCCTGCAAATAATAGGTATGACCAAACGACACCATCACCGTCGGCACATCATGCCAATAGCGCGACATGATGTTATCGAGCCCGGGTTGCAGGTTTTTCCACGCCATGACGATGCGGGATTTGCCAAGCGACGATTCTTCGGCGAGCACGTAAAGAATGACGTCTGTGTTTTCAGGTGAAGGTGGGGCGTCCGGGTTGAAATCCGTGACGACAAAACCCCGCGCTTCCAGCGTGTTGCGTAAGCCATCCATGGGCCGCGTTGGCATGCCCGGCAGGAAACCCGGTGCACCGTTGCTGATCCAGCAGATGCGTTTGTAGCGCGCAGCATTAAGCGGCAGGAAATGTCCTGTGTCTTTCACCAATGTGACGGATTGGTCAGCGACTTTACGCGAGAGTTCTTGATGTGCGGGTGATTGCACGATTGCCTGGACGTGGTCCAACGGCAGGATGCGCTGGTCGAGGGTTTTGCGGTGCAGCCCAAGTGCTGCCTTCATGCCCAGAATCCGCGTCACAGCATCCTGCAAGCGTTGCTCTGAAAGCGCTCCACTGCGCAATCCATTTTCCATGTGAGCGATGTCGGTTTCTTCGTTTTCGCTGAACAGGAAAACGTCACAGCCGTTTTCAATCACCTGCGGCACAATGCGGGCACGGCTGTCAAAACTGCCAAGCCCCGCCATCAATGTCGCGTCGGATACAATCAAACCATTGAAGCCCAACTCACCGCGCAACAAATCGAAATTCAAGTATTTTGAAATCGACGCCGGGCGGTAGAGCTCTAAGCCTTCGACCCCTTTGGTTTTGACATATTCAGGAAGAGCGATATGCGCCGACATGACGGACAGCAAGCCGCCGCCGATCAAGGACTTGTAGATGTGGCCAAAGCTTTTGTGCCACTGTTCTGGAGCAAGCGGATTATGGGTTGTGACCAAATGCTGGTCGCGCCAATCCAAACCTTCGCCCGGCCAGTGCTTCGCGGCACAAGCAATGCCTTCGGCCTGCATCATTCGCATGTGGATGAGGCCCTGCTGCAAAATCGTGGTTTCATCACTACCATAGGAGCGCGTGCCAACAATGGCGCTGCCGGTGTTTTTGTTGATGTCGACGCAAGGCGTAAACGTCCAATTAAAGCCCAATGCCGATGACTCCCGTGCCATTGCCGTTACAACTTGCGCCGCAAGCTCAGGGTCGTTTGCGGCGGCCACACCCAACTGATTGGTAAACGCTGTCATGCAAGTGGCGTGGTTTCCACCGCCTTCAAAATCCCCCGTGATAAAGGGGGGGATTTCACTGGCTTCCATAAAGGCGCGGGTTGCGGCCCAGTTTTTTTCCAGATCCTGCCCCATAAAACGGTGCACACCACCGGGCGAAAGCGCCGCCAAACGATTGGCATTGCCGATGTCCTCACCGAAAAACACCTGCACGAATAACTGTCGGACTTTTTGGGCCGTCGACATGCCATCACGCGTGCGGGTGACCCAAGCGAGATCATCAGCCGTTAAATTGAATGGAAATTTGGTGAGGGATTGTTCAACGGTCATGGCATATGTTTTCTGTGTGAATGTGAATCGGGTGCAGCTTAGGGGATGAAGAAGATTTTTACACTGTTTGGAATTTTGCTGGTGGTTGGCGGGCTTGCCTTCCATTTCGCGCGGTTGCAACTCTTCAATGCGCTGGTGCCGAAGGATGCAGGAAGCTTGCTGAAGGAAGCTGACTTTCCATACGGTCCGGACCTACGGCATAAGCTCGATGTCTATGTGCCCGACCAACATCAAGGTCCGCTGCCGTTGGTGGTGTTTGTTCATGGCGGGTCGTGGGAAGAAGGCACCAAAGACGGTTATACGTTCGCTGGCCGGGCGCTGGCAGCCCAGGGCTTTTTGACCTTTGTGATCAACTATCGTCTGCACCCCCAGCATCGTTACCCCGCATTTGTCGATGACGTCGATTTGGCATTGCGCTGGGCCGTCGAAAACGCAAAGAGTTTTGGTGGCGATCCTGAAAAAGTTTTCGCCATGGGTCATTCGGCTGGCGCTTATAATGTGGCTATGGCGGTGCTGCACCCACGCTATTCCTCCAATCGTCCCAAGCTTGCTGGTGTTGTAACCTTGGCCGGCCCGTTTGACTTCGTGCCACTGGATTCGAAGATCACCATCAAGGTCTTCGGCGACGTGCCGGATTTGCCTGACACACAGCCGATCAACCATGCCTTCAAAGATGCGCCACCTTTTCTGATTTTGCATGGGTCAGCCGACAAAACAGTTTTCCCGCGCAATGCCGTGGCGTTAGACAAGGTCTTGCGTGAAGCTGGGGCGCAGTCAACACTGAAAATGTATGATGGCGTCTCCCATGCGGACATGGTGCTGGGTCTTTCGACGTGGCTGCGCGGCCGAGCACCAACCTTGGCCGATGCTGTGGGGTGGATGAAGGAGAAATCTCAGTAATTATCGAAATGCAAAACTCTAAAGTTTTGTCATCACCGGACTTGTTCCGGTGATCCATTGTGGTGCGAAACAGGAGCGAAAAACCTGCGCTCTGCGCAGGTATATTCAGACTTTCACCTCAACGACCATGGATTGCCGGAACAAGTCCGGCAATGACAAATTAAATTTGAGCCAGCTTCAGCCGAAACTAAAAGACTACAAATACCCTTCAATAATCGGCCAGGCCTCATCGTAGTGATCAATGATGTGCGTGGGGTCGAAGGCACTTACGTGTTGTGAGGTATAACCAAAGCTGACTGCGATGACCGGAACACCCGCATTCTGGGCCGTTCGAATATCGGTTTCGCTGTCTCCCACCATCAGGATGCGTTTGGGGTTTACACCAAGCCGCGCCGCCGCTTCGATGAGGGGTGAAGGATCAGGCTTCATCACCGGCAATGTATCTCCGCCGATGAGAGAGCCGAAGCGCTGCATCATGTTGAGTTCAGTCAACAGTTTGAGCGAAAGCCTCTCAACCTTGTTGGTGCAGACACCCATTTTGAGCCCGCGCAACTGCGCCTTGTCGAGTACACCCAGCACGCCATCAAACACGACGCTATGATCGGCAATGTTGTCGCCGTAGTATTCGAGAAACTGTTTGTGCAACTTCTTCAGTGTGGGTTGGTCAACCGCATCACCCGTGGCCGCCACGCCGCGCTCAATCAGGTTCATGGCGCCATGCCCCACGAAGGCGCGAAGCTCATTGATGGTAATCGGGTGTCGGTCAATCAGCCCCAACACGTGGTTGGTGGCGGCGTGCAGGTCGGGTGCGGTGTCCACCAGGGTTCCGTCAAGATCAAAAATCAGGGCTTCGAGGGTCATATTTGAATGCGATTCTGGACGGTTGGTTTCAACAGGGTGCCTGTGCTAAGCCCCGCCCAACAGTCGTGGAGAACATTATGGACATTCGCAAAAGCCAGGCGCTTGCCGACTTATTGAAAGATAAGTCGTTACTCAAGGACAAATCCTACATAAACGGTGAATGGGTCGGCGGCGACACGTCGATTGATGTCACCAACCCCGTGGATAACCGCGTCATTGGCGCGGTTCCACGCCATGGAACGAAGGAAACCCGTGTCGCAATCGAAGGCGCTGAAAAGGCGCAAAAACTGTGGGCCAAGAAAACCGCCAAGGAACGCGCCATCATACTGAAGAATTGGTTTTCCTTGATGATGGAAAACCAGGAAGACCTCGCGCAGATCTTGACTGCAGAGCAGGGCAAGCCACTGACTGAATCGCGTGGTGAAATTGCCTATGGTGCCAGCTTCATTGAATGGTTCGCCGAAGAAGCCCGCCGCGTTTACGGTGAAACCGTGCCGGTGCCATTTCCCAACGGTCGTGCAATCGTCATCAAACAACCCGTAGGCGTCATCGCCTGCATCACGCCCTGGAATTTCCCCAATGCCATGATCACCCGAAAAGCCGGTGCGGCTTTGGCCGCTGGCTGCGCCATGGTGGTGAAGCCCGCTGCGGAAACGCCACTGTCGGCCTTGGCCATGGCGGAATTGGGCGAACGTGCAGGCATTCCCGCTGGTGTGTTCTCGGTGTTGACAGGCTCGGCCAAGGATATTGGTGCGGAGATGACGAGTAACCCCATCGTCCGTGGACTGACGTTTACAGGCTCCACTGAAATTGGCCGCCTGCTGATGGCACAGTGCGCGCCGACGATCAAAAAAATGGGCCTGGAATTGGGCGGTAATGCACCCTTCATCGTGTTCGACGATGCGGATCTGGATGCAGCAGTGGCGGGTGCCATGGCGTCCAAATATCGCAACAATGGCCAAACTTGCGTATGCGCCAACCGCCTCTATGTGCAGGAGGGTGTTTATGACGCCTTTGCCAAGAAGCTCGCTGCGGCAGTCGGTAAACTGCAAGTCGGCAATGGCGTTTCAGATGGTGTGACGACAGGCCCTTTGATCAATGCGGCGGCTGTTACCAAGGTTGAGGAACATATTGCTGACGCGCTCGCCAAAGGCGGAAAGCTCGCTCTTGGCGGGAAATCCATGGGCGGGAATTTTTTTGAACCCACCATCATTACGGGCGTGACCAACGATATGGCCGTGGCACGGGAAGAAACGTTTGGGCCCGTGGCACCCTTATTCAGTTTCAAAACTGAAGAAGAAGTCATCGAACGCGCCAACGCCACCGAATTTGGCCTCGCCTGTTATTTTTATACGCGCGACATTGGCCGCGTCTGGCGCGTAGGCGAAGCATTGGAATACGGCATGGTCGGCATCAATGAAGGTGTCATCTCAACTGCTGAAGCGCCCTTCGGCGGCGTCAAACAGTCAGGCCTTGGTCGCGAAGGTTCAAAACACGGTATGGAAGAATATCTGGAAGTCAAATACATGATGATGGGAGGGCTCGGTCAGTGAGCAAGAAGAAACAATTATCCGCTGACGATATGAAGAAAGCGGCGGCTCTTGCTGTTTTGCCAAAAATTCAAGCTGATATGGTGGTGGGACTTGGCACGGGATCGACCGCCAATCATTTCACACATGCGCTGGCAGAAAAAGTGAAGGCCGGATTGAAAGTGAAATGCGTACCAACCTCTGAAGCCACGGCGAAGCTGGCACAATCGTTGGGTCTGGAATTGACCACGCTGGAAGACCATCCCTTCATCGACATCACGGTGGATGGTGCTGATGAAATCGATGCGGACTTCCGTCTTATCAAGGGTGGAGGCGGGGCCTTGCTGATTGAAAAAATTGTGGCGTCGTCTTCAAAATTCATGGTGGTGATTGCCGATGAATCAAAACAGGTGAAAACGCTGGGCAAGTTTGCGCTGCCGGTTGAAGTGGTGCCCTTCGGCGTCAAGGCAACGGCGTGGAAATTGGAACGCGCATTCAAAACGTTTGATATGGAACCAAAGCTGACCCTGCGGACCAAGGACGGGAAGGCGTTTCGCACCGATGCCGGCAACTGCATCATCGATTGTGCCTGTGGAGAAATCAAACAGGCGGATCGCTTGGAGTTCATGATCAACAACCTGCCGGGTGTTGTGAATAACGGTTTGTTTATTGGCATTTGTGGCGTGGCCTATATAGCCAAGGCCGACGGAAGCGTTGAGGAATTGCTGCGCGCATGACAACTTTCGACTACGATCTCTTCGTCATCGGTGCAGGCTCTGGCGGGGTTCGCGCTGGGCGTATTGCGGCCAAATATGGTGCAAAGGTTGCCGTCGCGGAAGAATACCGCGTGGGCGGCACGTGCGTGATCCGAGGCTGCGTTCCGAAAAAACTGTTCGTTTATGCGTCCAAATTTGCTGAGGAGTTTGAAGACTCACTGGGCTATGGCTGGACTTCTGAAAAAGTGACCTTTGACTGGCAAACGCTGCTTGAAAACAAGGACAAGGAAATCGACCGGCTGAATCTTGCCTACATCCGCAACCTCACGGCAGCGGGTGCTGAATTGATTCAGGAACGGGCCACACTTGTTGATGCGCACACGGTGCAACTGGCATCTGGACGCCAAGTGACCGCGAAGTATATTCTGATTGCAACCGGTGCCACGCCCTTCGTGCCCCGGCATTTGCCAGGACACGAGTTTGCCATCACCTCAAATGAGGCCTTTCACTTGGAACGCCTGCCGCGCCGCATGGTCATCGTCGGTGGGGGCTACATTGCAGTCGAGTTTGCCGGCATCTTCAACAATCTGGGCGTCGAAACCATTCTGCTGTATCGCGGTGACAAGATCTTGCGCGGCTTTGACGAGGATTTGCGCAACCACCTGACTGCCGAAATGGAAAAGAAAGGCATCGACATTCGTTGCAATGCCGATGTCGAAAAAATTGAACGCTCGGGCGATGGCGTGCGCGTCACGCTGAGTGACGGCGAACGCATTGGCGCAGGCCAGATCATGTATTGCACGGGCCGCATTCCCAATATCGAAGGACTTGGCTTGGATAAAGTTGGCATCACACCTACACCGCACTACGCCATTCCCGTCAACGAATATTCGCAAACCGAAGTGCCATCGATTTATGCGGTGGGCGATGTGACCAATCGTGTGAACCTCACACCCGTTGCCATCCGCGAGGGTCACGCTTTTGCAGACACGGTGTTTGGTGGAAAACCCGTGATGGTCAACCATGGTCTGGTGCCAACCGCCGTGTTCTCGCAACCTGAATTGGGCACCGTGGGGCTGACAGAAGAGCAAGCCCGCAAAAAGCACAAAGTCGATATTTACAAAACGTCTTTCCGCCCCATGAAGCATGCGCTTTCGGGTCGCGACGAACGCATGATGATGAAACTGGTGGTAGACGCTGACACGGACGTTGTCTTGGGCTGCCATATCGCGGGGCCTGACGCCGGCGAAATGGTGCAGCTTCTGGGCGTCGCCATCACCTGCAAAGCCACCAAAGCGCAATTTGATGCAACACTGGCGGTGCACCCAACAGCCGCAGAAGAACTGGTGACCATGGGGGAGAAGTGGAAGGGGGCCTGATCGACATCAAGCCTTTTCTTGTATTGCACTGGCTTTTTGAATGTTCTCCAAACCCAACATGAAAGCCATGGCTTGGGAAAGCGCCGCGTCGAAGCCTTTCGACATATCAATGACCAGCCAGCTATAGCCGAAATCCTCATGTGCCTGCAGGAATGCCAACATGGCAGCTTGGAAACGTTCGGAATCAGTCAGTATTTTTGCGTCGTCGCATCCGTCCAGATGGGGTCGCCTCGGACCTGTGACTTGCCGTTGACGCACCCGTTCCAGGATGTGTTGGGGATCGTCAGTCAGCAGAATAAAATTTCTGGATTGCAGGAATATTTTGGCGTCGGCAGTTTGCGACTGAACGAGCCAGCACAGCTCCGGAAACAGCAATTGCAGGAAGTGCTCGTCAATCGCTGAGAACGGACCTGCGTGATGATGCGGAAAACCTTGGTCCCACCGCAAGTGCCAGGACGCAATGCCAAGGTGGAAGCTTTTCATGGCCTCGGTCTCAGCCCTTTCCGAGACGTGACGCACTTTTGTTTGCCAAAGCTTCAACCGTGTTCCGGTCAATACGTCGCCCGTGTCGCTGTAGAGTTCGCGCGCGATCGGGATGGATCCAATGTTCTGGTTCCACCGTTGCAATTTTTCAAACTGAAACAGTCTGTTCAAGAGCGTCGTTTTACCGACGCCGCTTACTCCTGCAAATTCGACCAAGGGCATGGTGTTACACCCGCAACAGAAGCTTAAGGAGTGCGGCCATGCGTGGTCCAACGTCAAGCGGTTTAATGGCTGCCATCGCTTGCAAACCGAGAAAGCCGCTATAAAAAAGTTCTGCCCGCAGCTTGGCGTCCTTCGCATGAAAGCCACTTTCAACAAACAGCTTCTTCACAAAAGCAATGCGGGCCGCATCGACCCGTTGCATCGCCGTTGCGGCTTGCTTGTCAATCCTTGCCCATTCGCGGATAGCAGGTTCGGCACGCAATCCGCCGTATTCATTTTCCGCATTCATGCTTGAAACCATGGAAGCGAGCACGGCCAAGCGGGCAGGGCCCGTAGGCGTCGCTGACGTGACAGCAACCATAATGCCTATGGTGGCTTCAGCTTCCCAAAGTTTCAACATTTCAGTTTTGAACGCGGGGACATCTTTGAAGTGCCAGTAAAATGAACCTTTTGTGGTGTTGAGGTTCTTGGCCAGCACCTCTGCTTTGATGGCTGTTGCGCCTTCCAGGGACAGGTTCTGAAAAGCGGCCCGTAACCAATCCGTCGGTGCAAGTTTTGAGTGTGTTTCTTTGGACATGCTGTCGCACCATACGCAAGCGTATTGACCAGCGCAAGGTTGAGGCGCAACATACGCTACCGTATGGAGAGGGACGTCAAATGCTTCAATCATTCCGGTTCTGGTGTTTTGTGGCGGCGGCACTGTCGCTGGCAACTGCTGTTTTGCACGTTGCAGGCGGCGGACCGGAGTTTCATGCGCCAGCGTTGCAAAGCCCATTGTCAGATCAATGGAAAGCCGTGTTCTCAACCGTCTGGCATGAGATAACAGCCTTGCTGTTCTTGAACGGCGTGTTCCTGATTTTTGCAGGACTGGCGCTGCGCAAAAATCTGCTCATGCTGTGGTTGGTGCTGTTATTGAATGTGGTGTTTGGCGCACTGTTCTTCGGCTATGGCATTGTCCGGTTGGGCCCGCCATGGGCTTTGTTGCAATGGACAATTTTTGCAGCCATCAGTCTTTGCACCCTGTGTGCCATCATGTTGAGGGACTCTTTGAAATCGGTGGAAGAGGTCACGGTCCGACCTGATCATTATGGAGTGCTTCCAAAAGCAAGCTTTGCTGACACCTACATCGTTCATGACGCAGCTTTTTCAAACGCCATGGACGCTGCGCGTGGTGCATTCGGCAAAGCACCGGTTTGGATTGGTGCTCTGATGCACTTGCGCAACATGATCGTGCGTCCTTTCGGACTGGTTCACACACCACAGCAAGTCAACCCGAACCGTATCGGGATTTTCCCGGTTTTGGAGGACACAAAAAACCGCGTTGTTCTGGGCCTCGACGACAAGCACCTGGACTTTCGGGTGGTGGTTGAACTGTTAAACGCAGGTCGCAGCGTATCAATGACCACATTGGTGAAGCCGCATCACATTCTGGGCAAAGCCTACCTTACCGCCATCATGCCGTATCACCGGTTGATTGCGGCCACGATTTTGGCGCAAGCTGCCGAAAGCAGACATTAAGCAGCAACGCCCATCCTGTTCCACGCATCCAGCCCGGCAATCTTGTAAGCCTCAGCCAACGTGGGGTAATTGAAAGTGTTGTTGACGAAATATTCAACTGTGCCACCCAGATTGATGACAGCCTGTCCGATGTGAATGAGTTCAGTTGCGCCTTCACCCACAATATGCGCACCCAGCAAACGCCGGGTTTCGATAGAGAACAGCAGTTTCAAAAAGCCGGTGTTCACGCCCATGATGTGGCCACGTGATGTCTCGCGAAACCGCGCCACGCCACATTCATAAGCCACGCCTGATTCTCGCACCTGTTCTTCTGACAAACCAACCGTCGAAATTTCGGGCACCGCATAAATGCCATAGGGAAATGCATCCGGTGTGGCGGGCAGCGTCATTCCAAAAGCATGGCAGGCGGCAACGCGGCCCTGTTCCATGGACGTGGAGGCGAGGCTTGGAAAACCAATCACATCACCTGCTGCATAGATGTTGGGAACTTGGGTTTGAAAGGTCACAGGATCAACTTTGATGCGTCCGCGACCATCGCATTCAATGCCAACAGCATCAAGCCCAATGCCCGAAACGTTGCCGCTTCTGCCTGCCGCGTATAGCAGGCTTTCCGAGCGCACTGAGCGTCCGTCTGCCATTTGGGTTTCAACGCCTTTGTCAAAAACGGTGACACTTTTTATGGCACTGCCCAAGCGCAACTGCATGCCGCGGTCGCGCATCTGATGCATGAAGTCTTCGACGATTTCCTTGTCGACAAAATCCAGAATGGTGTCGCGTGGTTCGATCAGAGTCACGGGCACGTCAAGCGCTGAAAAAATTGTCGCATATTCAACACCGATGACGCCGCCGCCAATCACCGTCAAGGTGCGGGGCAGGGCTTGCATGTCCAGAATGTCATCGCTGTCAAACACGTGTTTCCCATCAAACGGAATATGGTCGGGGCGCAATGGCTTGGTGCCAACAGAAATCAGCGCCTTGTCGAATTCAACTTCGCTGCTTTCGCCCAATTCTGTTGTCAGTGTTGCGGTGTGAGCGCTGGTGAAGCGGGCCATGGCATGCAGGTTTTTGACTGCATTGCGCATGAACTGGTGTTGCAAAACCTCAACCTCGTGATCCAGCGTTTTGTGTAAGCGCGCAATCAAATCACTCGCTGCAATGTCTTGTTTGACGCGGTAGCCCTTGCCGTAAAAACCACGCTCCCGCCACCCCGACAGATTAAGCACTGTTTCGCGGAGCGTCTTTGACGGAATGGTTCCCGTGTGAACGGACACGCCACCCAGCCTGCGCCCTTTGTCGACCACCAAAACCGATTTACCCAGTTTGGCCGACTGAATGGCAGCGCGGCGCCCCGACGGCCCGCTGCCAATAATCAGCATATCATATCGAACCATGTGTACCCCGCTCCTGATCAATCAGACTATGCAATCTTGGATGACGAACGCAAGTCAGTCTGTTAGAAGCCCGCCACCATGACCGACGCACCGAAGAAAACCGACCGCTACCGTGACACCGTATTCCTGCCCACAACTGACTTCCCCATGCGGGCAGGGTTGCCGCAGAAGGAACCGGAGATCCTGAAGCGTTGGGCCGA
>JANOPL010000182.1:0-11614 GCA_031421835.1 Hyphomicrobiales bacterium
GATGATTTTTCAAAACTTCTGTCGCTGAGCATCTGTTTCCGTCCGTTCTATACTCCCGGATATGGTGTACCTCGAAACAGGTTCAAGACAAACGAAATCAGCTCGAAATACCCTATGTTTTATCCCTCACCCCAACACCCGCCGCGCCACCAATGCCAGCACCACCATGCCGCCTGCTGCCAGTGCGCAATTGATGGCATAGGCGTTTGAGAAGGCGTCTCTGGCTGTTTCCAACCACGGGGGCACTTGCGAGCCTGCTGCGATCACCGCGTCGTTCAGCGTGAGCTTGGCGGCTGATGGTGCATCGGTTGCCGTCATGCTGTTCCGGTAGAGGAAGGTGACCAAGCTGCCCAACAGGGCGATGCCGAGGGCACCGCCGAATTCGGCTGATGTTTCGGAGATCGCGGAGGCGGAGCCTGCGCGTTCCGGCGGAGCGGAACTGACGATGAGGTTTGTGGTGGTGAGGATGACGGGCACGAAACCAATCGCGATCAACATGCTGGCCCCCAGAATGCCGTAAAGGTTTTGTGCCCAGGCTGACCAGGCCATGGCGGCGGCGGCAACGGCGTAAATCGCCGACCCCCATATGACACTTTTTTCCGGGCCGATGACGTTGGTGATTTTGTAGGAGTAGAGCGACATCGCACAGAACACCAGTGAAGGGGCAACAGTCCACAACCCGGCTTCCAATGGCTTCATGCCCAACACCAGTTGCAGGAACTGGTTTTGCAACATGAAGATCGAGAACACGAAAAAGATGCCCGCAAGATTGGCCACAAGTGCCAGGTTGAAACGCGGGGATTGGAAAAGTGCGAAATCCACCAGGGGATGGTCGATTGCGTGTTGCCTGCGCCAGAACAGCCAGCCCATCGCGAGGCCAATCACAATCGGTAACAGCCAGAGCGGCTGAAATTCATAGGCTGCCATTTGCTTCAAGCCGTAAATGACAGGCAATACGGCTGCCAAAGACAGCGCGACGCTGACAAGATCAAGTGCTGCATGGGGCTGGTCGGATTTATATTCCGGCAGAATGCGTGGGCCGAGCACCAGAAGGGCCGCCATGATCGGCACGTTGATCAAAAACACGCTGCCCCAATGAAACCAGTTGAGCAGCACACCGCCAATCACCGGCCCTATTGTGCCACCTACCGCAAAGGCCGTGCCCCAAATGCCGATGGCGCGATTGCGCTCATCTTCGCGGGCAAACATGTTGACAATCAGCGAAAGCGTTGAGGGCGCAATGGTTGCACCGGCAATGCCCAGCAGTGCGCGGGCGATGACCAATTGCGTTGCCGTTTGCGCAACAGCACAGAACACAGACGCAATGCCAAAAGCCGCCGCTCCGATGAGCAACACCTTGCGCCGCCCTCGCAAATCACCCAAAGTGCCCATGGTGACGAGGAAGCCCGCAACCATGAAGCCGTAAATGTCGTTGATCCACAACAGCTGGGTGGGTGTGGGTTTCAACTCCACCGTGATGGAAGGCATGGCCAGAAACAGCACTGAAAGATCCATGGAGTAGAGCATGCAGGCAATCGAAAGCACGACCACGCCAAGCCACTCTTTTCGGGTGGCGGCGGGTGGATTGTCGGATGCGGCAAGACTCTCAATCATGGACAGGGTTCTAGCAGACACCGTAATTGCTGTCAAGCGTTATTTTCCTATTATCGGATTTATTGCAATATCAACGATTTGCCCCGCTTTGCCAGTGCGGGCAGAGACTGTTCAACCTATTCCTGATGCCGTCTGGGCTGCGATGCAGGGGAAATCGTACCATGCCGATATCAAAGGGTGCGCCCAACGCGCTGACCTGGTTTTGCTGACGGTGCCCTATTGGGACTATAGCGGAAAATCCAAAACCGGGCAGTTGATCGTCAACGCGTCGGTTGGCAAGGATGTGCTCGATATCTTCAAAACTCTGTATACGGATAAATCTTACGTCTTCGAGCGGGTTGAACTCATCGATAAATATGGTGGCAACGACCGCGCCTCGATGACCGCCAACAACACGTCTGCCTATAACTGCCGCACGGTGTCTGGCACCTCGCGTTTGTCCTCCCATGCACGGGGGCTGGCGATTGATATCAATCCCTTCACCAACCCCTATGTGTGGAAAGAAGGAACGTCACCACCCGGTGCCACGGCTTATGACACACTGAGGGAACGCCAAGCTGCCAAGAATAAACCCGGCATGATTTTGCGTAAAAGTGCCGTGGTGAAGGCCTTCAAGTCGAAGGGGTGGAAGTGGGGTGGCGAGTGGAGCTTGATCAAAGACTATCAGCATTTTTCGGCTGATGGAAAATGAGGCAATTCACTCCTTCATGACATGGCAGATCTTCGAAGAACGCACATGAAGCGATTGTCATTTGCGTTCGCGTGGCAATCGGCGAATATTGCGGTGCAGCAGATGTAAATGGAACTGATGTGATGCAAAACAAAGTGCTGGCTTGGACGATTGCAGTCTTTGGGTTGGGAGCGGCTGCTTTCTACGGCCTGCACGCCACGGGCTATGCACCGGCCCTGCTCGGTGGCGCTGCAACAGCGCCCGCATCGCAAACAGCGGGGGCTGCGCCCAAACGTCCGCCAGCTCCGGTTGAAGCGGTGGTGGCCGAACGGCAAACCCTGCGGGACGGTATCGCCGTGATCGGCAATCTTCTGGCGCAGGAGTCTGCCAATGTTTCGGCTGACTCCAATGGACGTATTGTCGCTGTTCTGGCCGTTGATGGTGCGCAGGTCAAAAAAGGCGATGAACTCTTCCGCCTTGATGGCGCGTTGATTGATGCTGAAATCAAGGATGCCGAGGCACGTCTGTCCCTTGCACAAAATGCGTTCCGCCGCAGTCAGACTTTGGCCCGCTCCAAAATCACGCCGCAAAGCGAGGTAGACCAAGGCCGGGCTGATTTTGAGTTGGCAGGCACAGCCCTTGAACTTGCCAGGGAACGCCAGCGCCGACTGGTTGTTCGCGCACCCTTTGACGGAACACTGGGATTTCGCGTTGTCTCAGAAGGCGCTTATGTGACGGCAGGCACACCCCTGGTACAGCTCGACCAAATCACCCGTCTGAAAGTCAGCCTCAGCATTCCCGAACGTTTCTTTACATCACTGTTCGTCGGTCAAAGTGTCGATGTCACTGCCGATGCTGTGCCGGGGCAGAAATATCAAGCGAAGATCAATGCCATCAATCCGATGGTTGATGTGAATGGACGGGCTTTGCAGGTGCAAGCCGTTCTTGAAAACAGCGAACTCAAATTGCGCCCGGGTATGCTGGTGCGCGCCGAAGTTCTAGGACCCGAGCGCCAAGCCGTAACGGTTTTAGAGTCCGCAATTGTCGCACAAGGGCAGAATGCACTGGTGTTCGAAGTACAGGGGGAAACGGCAAAGCGCCGAACCGTCGTGATTGGGCAACGCCGGGATGGCTGGGTTGAGATTGTATCCGGCTTGGATGCGGGTGTGACTGTCGTCTCAGCAGGGGCCACGCGGCTGGCTGATGGCGCTCCCGTCAAAGTCATTAAACCCGCAGTATCACAGTGAGGTCCCATGTCACTTCCAGAACTCTGCATCAGGCGCCCGGTCTTTGCCACAGTCCTCAGTCTTATTCTCATTCTGATCGGCTTGATGGCTTTTAGCCGTCTCACCATTCGCGAGTATCCCAATATTGATGAGCCGCAAGTGTCCGTGAACACCGGCTATGCCGGAGCATCTGCCGAGATCATTGAGAGTCAGGTCACGCAGGTGCTGGAAGGTTCGCTTGCAGGCATCGAGGGCATAGATACCATTGAATCCTCATCGCGCGCAGAATCAAGCCGCATAACCATCCGCTTCCGGGCTGGTGTATCGGTTGATACGGCAGCCAGTGACGTGCGCGACCGTGTGAGCCGCGTGCGGCGGTCACTCCCCGATGACATTACCGAACCCACTATTGCCAAGGTGGAAGCTGATGCGCAGCCCATCATCTTCCTCATTGTGCGGTCCACCAGCTTGGATGCTTTGGCGCTCACGGATTATGTGGACCGCTTCGTGATCGACCGGTTCAAAAACCTGGATGGCGTTGCCGATGTCAGCCTGAACGGTGAACGCCGCTATGCCATGCGCATCTGGATTGACCAAGCGAAGCTCGCCGGACTTGGTCTCACCGTACAGGATGTTGAAAATGCCATCCGTGCACAGAATGCGGAAATTCCAGCGGGACGCATTGAAAGTGCGGATCGCGAATTCACCGTATTGTCCCGCACCGCACTCGGCACAGCCGAGGAATTCGCGCGCGTCAAACTAAAAAATGCAGGTGGCTTGCAGGTCGTTTTAGGTGACGTTGCGCGCGTTGAACTGGCAACAGCCGATGTGCGCCGCGAAAGCCGTTATGAAGGCGAGACGGCGATATCCATCGGCATCATCAAGCAAGCTGTGGCCAATCCATTGGATGTGGCCAACGCGATCAACACCGTGCTTCCGCGCATCAACGAGTCACTGCCGGAGGGCACAAGCGTTGAAATCGGGTTTGACTCCACAGTTTTCATCGACCGCTCCATCAACAACGTGTTCATCACCATTGTTGAAGCGGTGGTGTTGGTGACATTGATCATTCTGGTTTTTCTCCATTCCTTCCGGGCTGCCATCATTCCCGTTGTCACCATTCCGGTGTCGTTGATCGCTGGCTTTATGCTGATGTATCTGTCCGGTCTTTCCGTCAATACCCTCACCCTGCTGGCGCTGGTGTTGGCGATTGGACTCGTGGTCGACGATGCCATTGTGATGCTTGAGAACATTTACCGTTACATCGAAGAGGGCATGGAGCCGTTTGATGCCGCCATCAAGGGTGCACGCGAAATCGGCTTTGCGATTATTGCCATGACGTTGACATTGGCCGCAGTTTACGCGCCCATTGCCTTCACACCGGGGCGCACGGGGCGACTGTTCCTTGAATTCGCGGTCACACTTGCGGGTGCTGTCGTCGTATCAGGTTTTGTTGCCCTGTCGCTGACACCAATGATGTGTTCGAAACTTCTCAAGCACAATCACAAGCCAAACATTCTGGTCCGCGGCATTGAACGCGCCTTGGCGCTTTTGGAATCAGGCTATCGGAAAAGCCTGAATGCCGTTGTGGCATTTCGTTGGGTCGTCTTGATGGCGGCCTTTGGTGTGGCTGGTTTGGGTGCCTATCTCTTTACGCAGATCAAGTCTGAACTGTCTCCCACCGAGGATCGTGGAACTGTGAGCATACAAGCTTCTGCCCCTGAAGGAGCCAGCTATGCCTATACCCGCCGTTATGCCAGCGACATTGAGCAAATACTGAGCGGCGTTCCGGAACTGCGTTCTGCACTCGTCATCGTAGGTGCTGGTGAAGCGACACGCATTCTTTCTTTTGCACGTTTGAAGGATTGGGCTGAACGCGAAAAGAGCCAACAAACCATCGTGCAGGAAATTTCACCAAAGCTGCGCGGCATCGCCGGCGTGCAAGCCTTTGCCAGCAACCCCGCCTCGCTGGGCACGCGTGGCTTTGGCAAACCGTTCCAGTTCGTATTGCAGTCATCGTCGTCTTACGAAGATCTCAACACTGTGGCGCGCCGGTTGATCGAGAAACTTGAAGACAATCCGGGCTTTGCCGACCTCGATACGGACCTTCGCCTCAACAAGCCACAAATCGAAGTGCAGATTGACCGCGCCCGTGCGGCGGATGCCGGACTCGATGTGTCGGTGATCGGACGCACGCTCGAAACATTGATGAGCGGGCGCAATGTGACGCGCTTTGAAATTGACGGAGAACAATATGATGTGACCGTGGCCTTGCCCGTTGAAAGCCGCTCTTCACCCGATATCCTGTCGCAAATCTATGTGCGTGGCAGCAACGATACGATGGTGCAGCTTTCAAGTGTTGTCAGTTACAAGGAAGGGGTGGCACCGCGTGAACTGAAGCGCTTCAACCAACTGCGCGCCGTCACTATTGAAGCCAATCTCACCCCAGGCTTTGCATTGGGTGATGCCATTACGGCAATCAATGCTGCAGCCAGCGACGTGCTGCCGGACAATGTGGTGAGCGATCTCACAGGTCAGGCCCGCGAGTTCCGTGACTCCAGTTCCAACCTCGCATTCATCTTCCTGTTGGCACTGGCCTTCATCTATCTGGTTCTGGCCGCCCAGTTTGAAAGCTTCCGCGACCCCGTGATGATCATGCTCAGTGTGCCACTCTCCATCACGGGAGCGCTTGCTGCTTTGTGGTGGACTGGTGGTACCCTCAATGTTTATTCGCAAATTGGTCTGGTGACACTTATCGGTCTCATCACCAAACACGGTATTCTGATTGTCGAGTTCGGAAATCGCTTGCAGGACAAGGGGTCTGACAGGCGCACAGCAGTCGTGGATGCTGCTGTATTGCGTCTGCGTCCTATTTTGATGACCACTGCGGCCATGGTGCTGGGCGCGCTGCCGCTGGTTCTTGCGACAGGTGCTGGTGCGGAAAGCCGGATCCAAATCGGTTGGGTGATTGTAGGAGGCATGACATTCGGAACGCTGTTGACACTTTATGTGGTGCCAAGTGTTTATGCGATCATGGGGCGAAAGGTTGGCCACGTAAGCGCCTCTGAGCTAGAGGCCGCCGCTCAGGCTGAACCAAAAGCAATCAAGCTTGCAGCAGAATAGCGTGTGAGGCTGCTACCGGGTTTTCGATGGCATGAATTATCGCGCCGCCCACAGCAGCCCACGTTCGAACAAGGTTTTCATTTCAGGCACCACAAATTCATCTGCGGTGTGGCCGAGTGCTGAATAAAAAACACGTCCCTTGCCGTAGAGCTTTTTCCAGACAACGGGCATCACCGCACCCTTGATCCAATCCGCATGAGCGTCGTCGAAGGTGGTGGTGGCCAGAACCTCGATCATCGGGTCTATATGCATGTAGTATTGCTCCGACGCGTAGGCGAATGAGGTGATGCCTTTCATGATGGGGTCATCAGGCTTCGTGACGTCCACGCGGTAATCGATGATGTTGCCGGGGTGGGACACCCATTGGCCCCCCGTCATGAACTGATATTCGGTTTCGTTGCGGAAGGCGTCGCACATCAGCCCGTGCATCCCACCCAAGCCCACGCCACCCCGCACGGCAGCGCAAAGATTTTCAACTTCAGGCGTTTCTATCGTGCTCATGGTGATCATCGGCACAATCAGCGAAAGCTGGTGGATTGCGGGATCAGCCAACGCCTTGGTGCCTGCTGCAACATGCACGGTAAAACCATTCTTCTCCAACAGCTCTTTCGCCACGGCGGTTGACCGTTCAGGCGTGTGGCCTTCCCAGCCTCCCCAGCAAATCAAGGCCTGTTTCTGCGTCATCGACGCGACTCCTAACTCTCAGAGACGTGATAGCAACTCTGCGGTCGGATAGCTATCAGCTGGCAGGCCTGCCTTCAATTGTTCTGCTTTCACTGCGGCACGTGTGCCCGCTCCAATCTTGCCGTCAGATTTGCCAACGTCATAACCCTTGGCGGTGAGGGCGTCCTGCAACTGCACGATCTCCTCATAGCTCAATGGCTGTACCTGACGGTTTCCTTGAGACACAGGTTTTGCACCGGCAATGCGGGTGGCGAGATAAGCCGCTGTGGTTGAGTAGATCAGGCTCTCGTTCCATTTCAGATAAGCCGTCGTGAAATTTTCATAGGCCAGAAACGCCGGGCCATCCTTGCCCATGGGCAACAGCAAAGATGCTTTCAGCCCATCGCCTTTGATCGGCTTGCCGCTGACCGCCGTCACACCCCAAGCCGACCATTTTTTGCGTGAGTGTTGAATGGCAATGTCGGCTTCTTCCCAAGGCAGCTCATCGGGCACTTTGACTTCCTGCAGCCAGGGTTGGCCCGGCTGCCAGCCGTGCTTTCGCAAGAGATTTGCGGCTGATGCCAATGCGTCTGGCGCTGAGGCCCGCAGATTTCGCTTTCCGTCGCCATCAAAATCCACGGCACTTTCGTTATAGTCATAGGCCATGAACTGGGTGTGGCCAATTTCGCCAGCCCAGGCGCCGCGCATGTCTTCCAAGGCAATATCGCCACTGTCCAACAGCTGCAATGCTGCAATCAGTTGTGGGCGAAATCTTTCGGGGCGGCGGCAATCCCAAGCCAAGGTCGCAATTGATGGAATTGTTGGTGAGTTGCCCATCACACCACCGAAATCTGTTTCAAGGGCCCAGAATGCGGTGATCACGGGGGCTGGCACGCCGAATTTCTGCTCGATGCGGTCAAACAATTCCTTGTTCCTGGCAATCTCGGCTTGCGCTTTTTTGATGCGGGATACGGTGGCCTTGCCAGCCTGAAAGCTGAGAAAGTCTACCGCAAAATGGTTCTGAGAACGGTCTTTCTTGATGATGCCGGGATCATATTTGACCGTACTCAACACAGCTACCGCTTCTGCAGAAACACCTGCTGCCGCGGCCTCGCTCTTCATTTGTTTGATGAACCCGCCAAAGCCACTGGATGAGTTGCCACAGGTTTCAGCCTGCGCTGCTGCAGCCGTTGCAATGAAGATCGCAGCCGCAACAGTTGATTTGAATAACATGAGAGTTCTCCACCGATTCGCCGTTTCAAGAGACGTTGCCTTTAAATCGCAACAACGGCAAATTTAGGGGAGTTTTGCGCCCGATTTTGCCTTGTTGGTTAACGTCAGCGACCCGCAACCAATACGCGAAGACGGCTCTTGCGGAGCATCTCTGTTTTTGTCCACAATACAACATGTCAATCAGTTCATCCCTAGACCTGCCGCCCGAAGTCCAAACCAAAAGAAGTCGTGCACGGAAGTTTCTGGCATTGGCCAAAGTCATCGTTTCCCATCGCCGGCTCCCGATGAATGATCGCTTGCTCGCCACAGTCCTCGCAGGTGTTGCCGGGGCTGTGAACGCGGGCGGATTTTTTGTTGTCGGCCAATATACATCGCATATGACAGGTTATCTCTCGCAAATGGCCGACATGCTTGTGATTGGAAATTTTGTTGTGGCCTTAAACGGTTTGCTCGCGATCTTGGCCTTTATTATCGGCGCTGCAACAAGCGCCGTCCTTGTGAACTGGGCACGGACTCATCATCTTGCCAAACAGTATGCCTTGCCAATTTCCGTGCAGGGGCTATTTTTATTTCTGTTTTCATTTGCTGGTTACGTGAAGGGTGTTTTTCCGAATTTCCTGCTGCTCATGTTGCTGTGTTTTCTGATGGGTATGCAAAACGCAACAATCACGAAGTTATCGAAATCCCGCATCCGCACCACTCACGTCACGGGCATGATTACTGACATTGGAATTGAAGTGGGACGCTCAGTGTACGGTTGGTTCGCAAGACGTCCAATGATTAAGGCCGATGCGCACAAGTTGTCGACGTTGATGCGGTTGGTGCTGATGTATCTTGCAGGCGGAGTCGTTGGGGCGCTGGGGTTTGCAAGTATGGGTTTTGTTATGGCACTGCCATTGTCACTCTGTCTGTTGTCTATTTCGCTGCCAACGCTTTTCATCGCGAGACGTCGCCATTCGACCTGAACGAGCAGAAGGGCCGCACGTTGCCATGCAGCCCTTCTCTCAAGCATCCAACGCATTGGACCCGTACTCAAACGCAAGTGATGGACCGGGGGCGATGCCACTTCCTTGCGAGCACAAATCCATGAGTGCCGGAGCCTAAGGCCACAGCATGATCTCACCATCTCCGTTTCCCCCGGCATGAGATCGATTGCTCACATTATACTTAAGTCACAGGATAAATGCAATTGCTGCGGGTGAAATCACTCAAATAGATGAGATTGCCAATTAGATTTGCGCGACAAAGGCGTGAAGTGCTGCCAACTTCGTGTTTCCAGCCAAAACAGCGGATGAATCAAGAATAAGTCCGTCGTCGAGAACACGCAAATGGTTGGCTTTGAGCGTCGATCCGGTGGTCGTGATGTCGACAATCAACTCTGCGGTGCCGCCTGCAGGTGCACCTTCGGTTGCGCCAAGACTTTCGACGATGCGATAGCCCGTCACTCCTTTTTCCGCAAAAAACCGCCGTGTCAGGTTGTGGTATTTGGTGGCGACACGCAAACGGCGACCGTGGGCGCGGTAAAACTGCTCCGCCACGTCGTCCAAATCCGCCATCGACGCCACATCAAGCCAGCAGTCGGGAATTGCGACAATGACTTTTGCAAAACCGAAATCGAAGCGCTTGACCACCGAAATGGTTTCGTCCGTAGGCGGAATGATTTCGCGCAGCAGGTCTTCGCCCGTAACACCTGCATCGATTTTTCCGTCACGCAGGTTGGTGGCAATCTCCGAGGCTGACAGGAAAGCAACGCTGACATTGTCCAGCCCCACAAGCTTGCCGCGATAACCGCGCTCTGATCCGGTGCGGTCTATGGCGTATCCTGCTTTGGCGAAAGCGTCTGCCGTTGCTTCCATCAAGCGGCCTTTTGACGGAATGCCGATGGTGATCACGCGAGCACCGCCTTCACACGTTCGGTGTGAATAGCGCAACCCACAGCGGGAATGCGCGATGATGCACCAAGGTCATGCAGCAAGCTGTCATAACGGCCACCACCCGCCACGGCGAGGGGCGCGTTACGGGCTTCAACCTCAACCTGGAACACGAGGCCCGTATAATATTCAAGTTCGCGACCAAAGTTGGCGTTGAAGTGGAAACGTTTGGGGTTCAGACCCTGGTCCTCCAAGGCATCGATGCGCTTTTCAAACCACTCCCTCGCGCCGTCAAACTCAATTGAGCGACCCAATGCTTCCAGCTGTTTTGGAATATCAGTGACCGGGCCTTCGATGGCGAAATAGCGTTCGATGGTCTCCAGCATTTCAGGGGCCAAACGCACTTCTGAACGATCCGCATACTTTTCTGCAAGGCGGGATGCGATGTCACCCACGCTGCGGTCGGTGACGAGGTCCAACCTTTTCTGCTCCAACAAGTTTGCAGTCGCATCAAGCGCGTTGGTATTGGCCATGGCGTCAACATTTTCGCTGATCGATGTGCGCTGGGTGGCAGATGGTTTTGAAAAATTTTCGAGCAGCGCCCGAAAAGCTTGCGGACGCCAGAATTGATGGCGCAAACGCCTGCGCCAGCGGTCGGGCATGGGCATGTCGTCGAGCAACGCGTTGAACAAGCCAAGATCGCCGAGGGTGACTTTGAGTTTTGAAAGACCCGCCGCCTCAAGGGCCGATATGGCAAGTTTGATGATCCGCGCCTCGGCTTCAATCGGCGTGGAGCCGCCATACCATTCGATGCCCGCCTGGTTGAACTCTTGCGGTGACAGCAGTTCGTCAGGAAAACGGAAGGCGGTGCCGAGGTAACAATAGCGGGTTTCGGCTTCAGGCTTCTTGGCGTGCGAGAGGTGGTAACGACAGGCCGGTACTGTGAGGTCCGGTCTCAAACACAGTTCTGCGCCTGAGGGATCATTGAAGACAAACGTCCGTGCACGGATATCTTCGCCCGAGCGCTCCAGAAAAATATCGGCGGGTTGAATGATGTCGGGTGCGATGTGTTCAAAACCAGCCCGCTCAAATACCGCCATGATAGCCGCGTTTTGCTTGGCGAGTGCCTCGCGTTCGCTGGAGGATTTACCGGGCATTGGAAGTCCCCACCCCTGCCCCTCCCCGCAGAGCGGGTAGGGGTGAGTCGAGTGAAT
>JANOPL010000183.1:0-20331 GCA_031421835.1 Hyphomicrobiales bacterium
GAGACCGTGATGCGGCCTTTGATAGGCTTTTGCGCCAATGCTACTTTAATGGCGGGGAGTACTGCGTTTTGTGCGGCGGCTCTTGCGTCAGCCGAAATGCCGCAAGCTTTACCAATATTTTCCAGCCACTCGGCTGTGCCATCGTAACCCACAGGAGCAGAACCCACGACACTGCGGCCAGCAGATTCAAATTCGCGAATGCTGGCGGTGTAGAAGGGGTGTATGGCAGCGACTGTTGCGCAATCAAACGCTGCAAACAATTCGCGCCATTCCCGTGTAGGAACAACCGGTCCGGCAGCCAAGCCCATGGGAGCCAACATGAGGCCAATCATGACGGGATCAACCGGGAACATTTCCCCGAGTAACGTGACCGTTGGCAATTCAGTTTTGGTGCGGGGAGCAGCGACAGGTCCGGTGCGGATTTCAGACGCTGCATATTTCAACATCGCACCTGAGAGCACGTCTTTGGCTTCAGCATGGGTCGGCACACCAAAGCCCGGCACATCAATGCCGATGATGCGCACACCGTTTATTTCCTTGGGAAGAATTTGTAAGGGAACGCCTGATGCGGTTGGCACACACAAGTTCGTTACAACGATTGCGTCATAGTCTTCAGGCTTGGCCAATTCATGAACAGCGTCGCGGATATCTTCGAACAATTTTCCGGTCACAAGTGATTCTGAATTGAATGGCACATAACCAACGCTGCGTTTCGCGCCATAAAAATGCGATGTGAAGGTGAGACCATAAACACAACATGCCGAACCCGAAAGAACAGTCGCTGTGCGCCGCATGCGAAGACCCACGCGCAGTGAACCGAATGCCGGACACATGCTTTGTGGTTGGTCATGCGGTCCGACAGGATAGTCCTTGGCGTATTGTTCCAACACCTCCGACTTGCCAGCTTTGGCGGCGGCTTCGCGCAATTCATTTTTGTTGTTGCAGGCCGTTCCTTCGACGGGCTGAGTCGACGCTACAGGTGCCGCGTCCAGCGCTGGCATTTTTCCTGTATGGTCAATCACAATTGTCACTGCATCACACCTTGTCGTAGATCACTTCGAGGGAGGCTTTCTGGGTGAGAATGCCGCCACACATGTCTTCCTGGCTAGCAGGCAACAGCACCACATCACGTCCTGTCACATCGCTGGAGAAAAGTCCGAGCAGACCATCTTGTGTGAGGGGTGTTGGGCGCACTGGCGGGGCTTCACCGACGTTGAGCGCAAGGGCCGCAAACAACGGACCCCACTCGCTGGTGTTGGTGCCGATGATTTCATAATTCGCACTCTTCTTGCGGATATCATCATTCGCAGGAATGGCTGCGAGAACCGGAATGCCAACTTTCTCAGCAAAGGCTTGCGCTTCACCCGTGCCGTCATCCTTGTTGATGACGATACCAGCAACACCTACATTGCCGCCGAGTTTGCGGAAATATTCAACGGCAGAGCACACGTTGTTGGCCACATAAAGCGATTGCAAATCGTTTGATCCGACAACAATCACTTTCTGGCACATGTCGCGGGCAATCGGCAGACCAAAGCCACCGCACACAACGTCGCCCAGGAAGTCGAGCAACACATAGTCAAAGCCCCACTCGTGGAAGCCCAGTTTTTCGAGAAGTTCAAAACCGTGAATAATGCCACGGCCACCGCAGCCACGACCGACTTCTGGTCCACCAAGTTCCATGGCGAACACACCATCGCGCTTGAAGCAGACATCGCCGATCTTAACTTCTTCCCCGGCCAATTTCTTTCTGGATGATGTTTCAATAATTGTGGGGCAAGCTTTGCCACCGAACAACAACGACGTGGTGTCGCTCTTGGGGTCACAACCAATGAGCAATACGCGCTTGCCTTGTTGCGCCATCATGTAGGAGAGATTGGCCAGCGTGAAGCTTTTGCCGATGCCGCCTTTACCATAAATGGCGATGATCTGGGTTTCTTTTTTGATTTCGCCCGTGTGCACGGGATCAGGCTCAATCGCTGCTTCAGCCTTCAGCCGCTCTGCCATTTGCTCGGCATCTGTTAGAAAACTGTGGTTGAACGAATTCATTGAAATGTTCTCCAGTCCAAGACCATTTTCAAACAGCCGGGGTGATTGAATGCAGTGTCGTAAGCTTGATGCGCATCCGCAGCGGGGCTGCGGTGGGTGATAAGTCCATCAAGCGAGAGTTTGCGTTTGGCGATCAAATCCAACACCGCCGTCAAATCCTGTGGCTGCCATTGAGCCGCAATCCGGATCGAGGCTTCGCGCATAAACGCTGGAGGGAAAACAAAATGCAGCGGTTCGGAATAAAACCCGGCGAGAATAATTTCGCCGCGCTTGGCCAAATGCATCATGCAGCGGTCAAGCACTTGGGTGTCGCCGCTGGCATCAATAATACAGCCGTAATCCCTGCGCGCATCTTCCGAAGAATTCAGAACTTTATATCCGTCAGCACCGCTGTGGCGCGACACTTGGGTTTCCCAGACGTTGGGGGCACCGCCCAAAGCCAACGCGATGCGGGCGATGAGACGACCCAACACGCCATGGCCTACGACAAGATCTGGAAGACCGCTTAACGTGACAGCATGATGTGCCGTTGCGGCCAGCGCCATCAAGGTGCCGTTCTCGCCAAGGGCCTCATCCAGCTTCACCAGTTTTTGCGGTTGAATTGCAATGCGCTTGGCGGTACCGCCAAAAAGCCCGCGCACCGCACCATAACAATTGGCTCCTGGCACAAAGACAAGATCACCTTCTGACAGTCCAGAGCCTTTAGGCGAAGATGCAACACGGGCCACGGTTTCGTAGCCCGGAACGAGGGGATACCCCATTCCTGGAAAGCCTGGCATGTCCCCGGTCCAGAGTAGTCTTTCGGTTCCCGTGCTGATGCCACTGAAGGCAACATCGACAATCGCATGGGGTTCATCAGGTAGAACCAAAGGGAGGGTTCTGAGCGCCAATTGCCCCGGGCTGTCAAAAACCACAGCAGTGGTATCCATCTCCCAGCCTCCGCCCTTTCATGTGCCCTGTCAATTTTGCAAGACATCCTTAAGTGTCAGCTTAGCTTGACACTATCGATTGTCAACATGATTTTACATGTTGCGGACAAGCGGTTTGAAAGTTATCACGCCGGTGATCAATGGCATGTGGGTCGGCCACTGTCTGGCCTCTGCAAAACCAGCTTTTGCGGCCAAAACCTTGATTTGCTCAGGCGTTCGCGTGCGCCCCTGCCCCATGGCCACGAAATACAAGCTGAAATAAGCATCAGTGACACGCGCAATCGCGGCATTGCCGGAGAATGGTTCCGCAATCAGTAGAATCGTTTCAGGGCTTGCGACCGTGCGAACGTTGGTGAGAAGCGCCAACACCGCCTCATCATCATGGTCGTGAATAACCCGCACAATCGAAATCAAATCCATGCCTGCGGGAAGTGAGTCGCGGCGAAAATCGCCAGTGTGCCGCGTGATGAACTGCGAGTGTTGAGGTCCGGCCACGCCCGGCAAGTCAAACACATGCGCTTCAATGTGGGGAAATTGCGTGGTGACGGCTGTCAGAAAAGCGCCAGTGCCACCGCCCACATCGAGAACGCGCCTATGTCCGCGAAAATCATAGGCTTGCAAAATCTGTGCTGATACCGCCTGCTGCGACGCTGCCATCAAGGCGGAATAGGCTGACTTGTCGGAGGTTGCTTCGTCGTAGCTCCAAAAATCGGCTAGACCTCCTTCAACTTTCGCGCCCTGAAGCATTGCAACGGGGTCTTCGAGGTCGCGATAGAAATATTTGTGATGTTCAACAAAGCGCATGATCCAGGGTTGACCGAGAAGTGCAGCGCCATGTGGTCCAAGAGTGATGCGTTCAACAGTGCCGTCCAATAGCTCAAGTGCAATCGCGGCGCGCACCAACAGTTCAGTTTTCTGAAGAGGGAGATTGGTCTTTTGCGCCAACTGTTCGAGTGTGGTTGCGGATTGCCCGACATGCTCGAACAACTTCAATGACACGCAGGCGTAAAGCACCTGCGAATAGGCAAAACCCGCCAAAAGATCGAATAATTCCACGGATTTTCGGCGCGCTACAGATCGCGTCAGTGGAAACTTTTGTGCGAAACTCAAAAACTTCGGATCAGCCAGCAGTCTGTTCCGAAAACGCTTGAGAAAATCAGGCAGCACCGCGCGCCAATTGTTTGGGCACCATCGCGCGCGACACAGCAACAATTTGTTGTCCAAGGGCTGCACGCCCCGGGCAATCAGGAATACTGTTGACTACACGCTCGAGCAGGTTCTCGAGGTGTTGCATGGCCCCGTTAAAGCCCAGTGTTGAAACCATGTTGGGCAAACCATGGGCTGCGTCTTGCCCCGTGGGTTTTCCAATTTCACCAGATGTGCCCGCAACGTCACGCAAATCATCGGCCACCTGGAAGGCCTCTCCGATCAACATGCCAAGCGGGCTCCAGGCTTTCGCGTCACGTCCAGCAGCAGCGGCCCCCACCATGGTACAGGCAGCAAACAATGCTCCGGTCTTGGCGCGCTGATAACGCACAAGGTCCATGCTTGCTTCACATTCCCAAGCCTGGCCGGCGCAAATGCCATTGGGCGCACCCACCGATTGGGCGACAATGCGGGTGATGGCGGGATATGCAGCCGTGGTGGCAAAGGCTTCAATGATCAAGGCATCACCCGCCAACACCGCAAGTCGCTCGCCAAAGGCCACATGCACAGAAGGTTTGCCACGACGATAGGCCGCACCATCAAAACAAGGCAGATCATCATGAACCAGCGACGCACAATGCAACATCTCGATTGCACAGGCACCTGCCATGGCAGCTTTCACATCAACGTCACCACAGGCATGAGCAACTGCCATCACCAACTTCGGGCGCACACGAGCGCCTCCAGGAAACACGGCATAATGCATCGCTTGCGCAAACTTTGGAGGACATTCAGTCGAACAAGCCTCATGCAAGGCGGCGTTCAGGGCCTTCTCGATCGGGTTCTCGACTTCCATAGGGCGCCTCCGTGGGGCTGACAATTTTTATTGTCTTGTCGTTGTGTCAATGTAAGCTGACACAATTTACAGACTTTGGCAATCGGAATGGCAACAGTTGTAATCGGTGCAGGAGTTGGCGGGCTCGCTGCGGCCATAGCCCTTGCTGCCAAAGGTGAGGCAGTCACTGTGCTGGAAGCACAGTCTGGTGCCGGTGGAAAGTTGCTTCCCGTCAGAATTGACGATGACATGTTCGACAGCGGACCAACCGTGCTGACCATGCGCTGGGTATTTGACACGTTGTTTCAGTTGGCCGGAAGTGATTTTGATTCGGCTCTCAATTTGAAACCGTTGTCGACGCTGGCGCGACACTATTGGAGTGGCGGTGCAGCGCTTGACCTCTTCGCTGATGCCGCACAAACGTTTGACGCCATTGGACGGTTTGCTGGCAAAGGCGAGGCACAGAACTATTTGGCTTTTTCCGCCAAGGCCAAACAGATCCACAATGCACTGCTCGGACCCTTTCTCAAAAGCCAGCGACCCTCGTTGTGGAGCTTGACGCGCGCAATGCCCCTGGGTGATGCCCTCAGCATCAACCCGTTCGAGACGTACTGGCATGCGCTTGGTCGCACATTCAATGACCCGCGCTTGCGGCAATTGTTTGGCCGCTATGCCACCTATTGCGGCACATCGCCGTTCAAGGCACCTGCAACCCTTATGTTGGTGGCAGACGTGGAAGCACAAGGTGTGTGGCGTGTGGAAGGTGGCATGGCAGCCCTCGCAACCGCACTTGAAGCGTTGGCACGGCGTTTGGGCGTCAGCTTTCATTTCAACTGCGAGGTTGCGCACATTGAAAACGGCAACGGCTCAGTTGTCGGTGTCATCGACAAAAACAAATTGCGCCATGCCTGTACGTCAGTGGTGTTGAATGCAGACAGTGCCGCATTGACGACAGGTTTGTTCGGGCAGAAGTTTGCGTCAAATGAAGCACCAAACAGCGATCAGCGCTCCCTCTCAGCCGTGACATGGTGTGCAAGGGCCAAAACCGAGGGCGTTGCGCTTGAACATCACACCGTGTTTTTCTCCGACGACTATGAGAAAGAATTTTCCGACTTGCGGCATGGACCCGCACAGGACCCGACGGTTTATGTCTGCGACCAAGGTGATGACCGCAAACTCCTGTTGGTCAACGCCCCGGCAAATAATCAAACCGCGCCTCCTGATATCGACGCGCGATTGCTGCGACGTCTGTCAAAATCCGGGCTGACATTAACATTGGACGAACGGCAAATGGTGCGCCGTGACCCCCATGAATTTGCTAAACTCTACCCCGCAACTTACGGCGCACTTTATGGAAGGGCCTCAAACGGATGGATGTCAACATTCCAAAGACCAGCAGCGCGCAGCAAAATGCGAGGACTGTATCTGGCGGGCGGCAGCACCCACCCCGGTCCGGGAGTGCCGATGGCAGCGCTGGCAGGTTTACGGGCGGGGGAAGCCTTGCTGCAAGACCGCGCCTTGATGCGTCAGTCGTAAACAGCGGTTATCGCTGGTGGTACATCGATGCCATCAGCGATGACGGGCTAAATGGTTTCACCCTGATTGCCTTTGTGGGCAGTGTATTTTCGCCCTATTACGTGCGGGCCCGCAAAAGAGGTGATGGAAATCCTGAAAATCACTGTGCCCTCAACGTGGCCCTCTATGGTCAGCACAATCGTTGGGCCATGACGGAGCGCGGCGTCTCCCACATCAAGCGAACACCAGATCAATTTACGCTCGGTCCTTCGTCATTAAGTTGGGACAATGGTTCACTCGTCATCACCATTGAAGAACGCTGCTCACCCCTGCCCCGTGCTCTCAAAGGTCGCATAAAATTTACACCAGATCACTTGTATAATGCACCAATCACACTTGACACCAACGCAAAACACTTTTGGCAAGCCATAGCGCCTCACGGGCGTTTTGTAGTTGAATTTGATCACCCGGCACTTTCCTGGTCGGGCATCGCATACCACGACATGAATTGGGGTGAAGAACCGTTGGAGACAGGTTTCAAGACGTGGAACTGGTGCCGCGCTGTTTCGAAACAGGGAACAAAAGTTCTTTATGATCTTGATCGCAGCGATGGAACCACAAAAGTATTTGGACACCTCTACACTGCAGGGTCAATCACCGATATCAGTGTTCCAACTCGAAAACCTTTGTCCCGAGGCTATTGGGGCATGATACGGGACGTTAACTCCGAACTGCCGCCTGTTCTACTTGCCACGTTAGAAGACACGCCATTCTACACCCGCAATCACATTGAACTGACGCACGAGGGAGAGCGCTGCGAAGCTTATCACGAGAGCTTGTCTCTCGACAGATTCACACACCCCGTTGTGCAAATGATGTTGCCGTTTCGAATGCCTCGCAGAAAATGAGGCCTTAACGCCCTTTCTTCAACTTATACAGCTCCCAAACACCCCAACCCACGACCGCCACAACGATGAGCCCAACTTCCAGCGCCACTAACGTGTTGCCACTCACGACTTTCGCGCCTCGACCGCGATGAACATTTTCATCACCCAGTCGACGTGGCCATTGAGGCCACTGTGTGTCGTTGCAGGTGGCGGCATAGTCTCGACAGCGTCGATCAGAAATTGCCCTTCTGCTACGCACGGCGCGATACTTGCCGCGCGCAAACCCGGCGTTTGCACAACCGCTTTCGCCACCAAAGCAAGCTTGCGTTTCAGCGAAACAACTGCGCGCTGGCTGTGGCTGATACGTTGGGCTTCAATACCAATTTCACGGTAAAGCAACCGCGCCGTATTGATTGCAGCACGACATGACACAGGCAACATCGCGATTCCGTTGGCCCCGCGCGCATAAATCGCTTCGGCCTCATCAACGAGACGGGTCGCCACCATGCTCCTGTCGCTGTCAATCAACCAATCCGCTGGCAAATACGCCCGACCCAGCTTTTCATCCTCTTCCACATCGCGCGCGATGTTGCTGAATTGCATGGCAATGCCCAGATCAATGGCACGGGCCAATGCTTCAGCCTTTCTCTGGCCCATGATCAACGACATCATGACGCCCACCGTGCCCGCAACACGAACGGCATAGGCCGTAACATCGGAAAGTGTTTTATAGTCACGCCCTTCGGCATCCCAGGCAAAGCCTTCAATTAACGCATCGGGCACTGCACGCGGAATAGCAAAGCGATGCACGACATCAGCAAATGCACGGTCTGTGGCGTTGTCAGTGGGGCGGCCAGCATAGATATCGTCCAGCCTCGCCGCCAATGCGTTGACAGCGATTTGCGGTGCCGCAGCATGGTCAACCAAGTCATCGGCCATGCGGCAAAAGCCGTAAAGTGCGCGGGCCTGTTCGCGATATCCTGATGGCAACAACAAAGAGGCAAGGTGAAAACTTTTGGAACCCTGCCGGATCATTTGTCTGCACAGGGCCAAATCAGCGGGGCTGGCAAATTCAGCTGTCAGCATTTGCAAACACCTCAGCTGGCGGCACCACCATATCCAACACGCGCGCGGTTGACAGCACACCCGGAACGCCAGCACCCGGATGGGTTCCTGCGCCGACAAGATACAGATTCTCGACTTCTTCACTTTTGTTGTGAGGGCGAAACCACGCACTCTGCGTCAGCACCGGTTCAAGCCCGAAAGCTGCACCTTTATAAGACAAAAGCGTTTGCTCAAAATCATTCGGTGTCATCAAGCGTTGCGTGACGATATGCTTTTCAAACCCCGGCATCATGGTGTCGTTTAAGCGTTTGACGACGCGCAAACGATACGTTTCAGCCAAGGTGCCCCAATCCAGTTTTGAGTCCTGATTGGGCACCGGTGACAGGACATAAAAGCTATCGCAGCCTTGTGGGGCCAGCGACGTGTCACTGGCCGTCGGGCGGTGCAGGTACAGGCTCATGTCATCAGCAAGAATTTTGTTTTCAAAAATATCATCAATCAGCCCACGGTATCGCGGCCCCATCAAAATGGTGTGGTGCGGCACATCTTCAAATTTCTTGTTGGTGCCAAAGTACCAGACAAAAAGTGACATCGAATGACGGGCCGCTTTTAACTTTCTGGAGGTCCAACGTTTTTGTGCGCCGCCTTTGATGAGCTTCGAATAGGTGTGGGCCGCGCAAGCATTCGAAACAACAATGTCAGCAGCAATTTTTTCCCCCGAGGCCAAACGTACGCCGTCAGCTCTTCCCTGCATGACGGTGATTTCAGCAACATCGGTTTTGCACTTTACATCGCCACCCTGAGAGTGGATCAATTTCACCATAGCCTGCACAATCGCACCTGTGCCGCCCATGGCGCAGTGAACACCGAATTGCCGTTCGAGATAAGCAATCATGCTGTAGACACTCGTTGCGCGGAATGGATTACCACCGACGAACAAAGGATGGAAACTCAAGGCCATACGCAGTTTGGGATGCTTCACATGTGACGCGACATGTCCATATACAGACTTCCAGGCTTTGATTCTTACAAGCTCGGGCACCAGTCTGGCCATGCTGGCGAGAGACGCGAAAGGCACGTGGCCCAGTTGTTCAAAGCCCACTTTATAAATTGCCTCGCTTTCGCGCATGAACGCTTCGTAGCCTTTCACATCCTCCGGCGAGATGCGGGCCACTTCCTCACGCATGGCTGCGACGTTATCGCGATTGGTGAAGGTGCTCCCGTCGTCAAAGCGGATCACATAAAACGGGTCCAGCGATTTGAGCTTCACATCGTCATGAAAATTGCGGCCTGCAAATTTCCATAACTCTTCTAAAACAAAGGGTGCGGTGATGATGGTGGGGCCAGCATCAAACGTAAAGCCGTCCTGCTTGAACACCGTGGCGCGTCCACCTGGTACAGGCAATCGGTCGAGTACCGTGACGCGATATCCTCTTGCCCCTAGTCGTATCGCTGCCGCCAGCCCGCCAAGGCCAGCTCCGACGATCACCGCATGGGGCAAGGGATTTGCTGTCAACATAGGTTTACATTAAAGGCTGCAAATTAAATTGACGCAAGGGGTCAGGATTTATCGTCCAATGATTTGCGGAAACGTCGAAGGCCAATACCCACCGCGAGCAGAGCCAGGGGAATGGCAATGGCCGCCACAAACTCGGGTGTCACACCCGAATGAAGCGGCAGAAGGCCCTTGGCCGCGTAATAAACCAATCCCACGATGTAATATGTGATGGCAGCAACCGACAGGCCTTCCACGGTTTGTTGCAGCCGCAGTTGCAAATTGGCACGGCGATCCATGGATTGCAAAATCATCTGATTCTGCTTTTCACGCGACACACTCACCCGTGTCGACAATAACACGGTGGCATGGGCAATGCGTTCGGACAACGCACTCTGGCGGGCAGAAACGGCACGACAGGTGGCAATGGCGGGCAGGAAGCGCCGGTCATTGAATTCACGGAAAGTCTGGAAGCCTTCAATACGTTCCTCACGCAATTCCTCGATGCGTTGCTGCACCAGATCATAATAGGCATTTGCAGCAGTGAAACGGTATTGACTGTCAGTATACTGACGTTCCACGGAAGCTTCAAGTTTGGTCAAACGATCCAGCAAAACGGGCTCTTCCGCATCACCGGCTGTTTGCATCGCATCCATGATTTCCAGAAGTTCCCGCTCGGCCTTACCCAACTGGGGGGTGAGCGAGCGGGCAACGGGCAACGCCAAGAGCGCCATCATGCGATAGGTATCAATTTCAAACAGACGCTGCACCAGTCGCCCCGCCTGGCGTGGCGTCATGTGGTGGTCACACAACAACAATCGCCCGAACCCATCAGCATGAATGCGAAAATCAGTATAGGCACGGCCTGTGCCACCCGAAATCAATGAGCCGATGATGGTATTGCCGTTGAAGTAAGTGTCAGCCGTTTTCACTGGGTCCAGTGCGCGCGTGCCGCTGACAACATTGGCGTGAATCGCCGCGATGGTTTGCCCCTTGAGCGATTGCAACCATTGCTGCGGAATAAGCGATATGGCGGGCTCGGAGAACGGTTTTTTCTCTACGCCTTGCGTGTAGATGGTGTAGCGGCAAAACTCCGTGTGACGTTCCCATTTGATGCGGTGAGAGCCCAAGTCGGCACTGTAGTGATTTGCGTCAGCTGCGGGTTTGGGGGCACCCGTGCCTTCAATCAGTTGCGACAGTTGAGCGAGATCGTCCGCCCTGCTGCCTGAGCCGACGAGAACCAGATATGACAGTCTGACCGGGGCTTCCAGATTATCGGGTGGCCGCGCATGCACCTCGTCATTCAGGGCGCGGCGTTGTGGATGGTCCGCCGGTAAAACGAAGCTGGTTGCAATCATGTTGTCAGGCCTTTGATAATATCTGCAGCAAGCTGCGGGTTTTCCTCATGCAACAAATGACCAAACCCGGATTTATGCAAGACCTTTGCCTTGCGACAACGGGCAGCAGCTTTAATGGCTGTTTCCGGCGGCACGGCTTTGTCGTTGAGTGCAGCCACAAATACACACTCGGCATCGATACGGGCGAAATTGGCATCCATGCCGGAAAGATCCCAAGCTGCCATCATGCCCAGCGCAGCTGCCACGTGTTGAGGTTGTTTATACAAACTGAAATATAAATCGACCCCCTCCCTGCTGATTGTTGATCCAGTATCTTTCAGAAGCTTCTCCACCGTGGCGCGAGACGCAACGTTTGAAAGGATGCGGGGCACGAAAGGGTTGATGGCGAAAAACTTTGCAATAGGAGAAAACAAACTGCCAGCCAAACCTGCAAAAGGATAAAAAGCACCATTGAATGACACATAGCTGCGCGGTTTGAAATGCTTGTGCGCACAAGCCCAAGCCAAAATCGCAGCACCAGCGGAATGCCCCACTACAATCTCCGGCTTCAGATTCATGGTCGTCATCAAAGCCACGACAGCAGCGCCCATGCCTTCCAAACTCAGGTCGCGCGACGATCGTTGGGATGTACCGCCGTGACCCGGGAGATCAATCGCAACAACGTGGAAGGAATCTGATAACAATGGGATAACATCTCGCCATGAATGCACTGACGCTGCCGTGCCATGAACCAGAAGTACCACCGGACCTCGGCCTGCCTCGACCACATTCCAAATCAAACCTCCGGCCTGCACGATCATGCGGACGCGGCTTCCAACGCCGATGCGATGGGGCGTGCAATGTCGGTGGCACTGGCGCGCGGCATGGGCAAATAGCGGGCCCGCATATTGGCAGCCAGAGCCCGCGCGGATTTTTGTGGTTCCGGTGAAACATCAATGACCATGGCATCAAAGCCTTCGCTGGCGAAAATTTTGGCGGCGGCTTCTGCTTCTTCCAAGGCTTTGACCTTGTTGCCCTCACCGGCACGTGTAACGTTGCCGCGTCCATCAGTCAACATGATGACGATGGGATTTCCGCCAGCACGACGCACTTGCAACGCCAGTGCGCAGGCTTCATCCAAGCCTGATGCGAGCGGCGTGCCACCGCCACCGGGTAAACTGGCAAGCGCCCGTTTTGCCCGTTCGAGCGAGCGCGTCGGCGGTAACAGCACTTCAGCTTTCTTGCTGCGAAACGCCACCAGCGCCACGCGGTCCCGCCTCACGTAACACTCAGCCAATATGGTTTCCACAGCACCTTTGGCTTCCGCCAGGCGCTGGAAGGCTGTTGAGCCCGAAGCATCCACCGCAAAAATCGCCGTGGCTTCATTGCGCTGTTTGATGCGCGCCACCCGAAAATCATCCCGCGTCACGATCATCCGGTTATTGCCACTGAATTTGCGGCGCAGCACTTGCCATGGTGCCGCATTGCGCAAGGTCGCCAGAATATCCAAGCGCTGCCCCGCCAGAGACGATGCCCGCTTATGACCGATAAGTCGCCCGCGCGTGCCGACGGCCTTGCGAGGTGCCGCACTTTTAACATTGCGTCCCGCACCCTTTTTACCAAGACTGTCAGCCGCCATGGACAAAAGGTGGGGCGGCAAAGCTGATCTGATGGCTTCGAGAATGACTTCGGCATCCTCCGGCTTTTGCGGCGTTTGGGTGTCATTCGCTTCCGTCTGCTCCGCAGGCGGCTGTTGTGCTTCATCCTGCTGCTCGTCTTGCGGTGGAGCAGGCAAGTGTTGGGCCCGGTGTGCAATGACCAATCGCGCCGCAAGAGCAACGCAATCTTCATCAACTGTTTTCAAACGTTTCAATGCAGCGATACCCTTGGCCACTGCAACGGCTTGCAAAACTGCCCGCGGTGATTCCACGCCGATTGACAAGGCAGCCTCACACAGATCCTGTATCCACTTTGCATCCATCATCACACGATGAAATGCTTTCCGCGCTCTTTGAATTGTCTCCGCAGTCCAGAACGGTTCCGCTTCGCTTTCGATCCGAAACGCCAAGCGCTGATCGAGCTTGCGGGAAATCTGACTGTCGTCATCAGCCAAATTCACCACAGCCAGAAGCGTCAGTGTGTTGCGATCAAGCGCATGCGCCATGACGGAGGCGCAAGCTTGGTCCAGTCGATCCGCCCGCCGCACCAGAAGGTGAGTTTCCTTGCCAAGAAGTCCATGGGTCATGATGGGTTTTCCCATCGCAAGTGTCGCTGCCAAATCAATCGCACCCGTCAATGTATCCACGGCCAGCGAAGACGGAACAGTACGGAAGATGTTGCCTGCCTGCACACAGGCCGCTGAAAATGCGTCCGCTACATCTTCGTGCACCAAACCACCACCAAACCGTAAACCATCCATGGCAAGCAACCCCGCGGCCCACGTGGCGTCATTGAGGCCTTGGAACGTCATGGCCCCAACACGTCCTGTATCGCGCGTTCAATGCGCACGGCTGAGCCGGTTTCCTCCAGCGGATTACGGCGCAGGCGGTGGCGCAAAGCTGGCAGCGCCATGCGCTTGATATGCTGGATGGTGACGGTTTTCTGCTTTTCAAATGCAGCAAGCGCACGGGCCGCACGGATGACGGTAAGTTGTCCGCGCAGTCCGTCCGTCTTCAACGCCAAACACAGCGATGCAGCACTTTCCTGCACGACATCCGGCACCACCACATCGCGCAACGATTTGCGCGCCACTTGAATGCGAGATCGCAATTTCTTCTCGTCGACTTCCCACTGCGCGTAAAACACACTGGGGTCTTGTTCATAAGCGTCGCGGCGTTTGACAATGTCCACCCATGTCGCCACGTCTTGCGGCGTCTTCACTTCAACCGATAACCCGAACCGATCCAACAGCTGTGGGCGCAACTCCCCCTCCTCCGGGTTGCCACTGCCGATCAGCACAAAGCGCGCGGGATGACGCACACTCAAACCTTCACGCTCAAACAAATTCTCGCCCGATGCCGCCACGTCGAGCAACAAATCCACCAGATGGTCTTCCAGCAAATTCACTTCATCGATGTAAAGATAACCGCGATTGGCTTTCGCCAGAAGCCCCGGTTCAAACACTTTCTCGCCGCGCGACAAGGCCCGCTCCAGATCGAGTGCACCCGCCACACGGTCTTCCGTGGCGCCCAAGGGCAAGTCGACGACTGGAACCGCTATGGTTTCGGATTTGAGAAGCAGCGCGCTACGGCATTGATCACATGCGCTTTGTTGTGCTTCAGGATCGCAATGATAAGGGCAACCCTTGACGGCTTTGATGGGTGGTAAAAGTGCCGCGAAGGCCCGCACCGTTGTCGATTTACCAGTACCTCTATCCCCCATGGCGAGCAAGCCACCAATCGTCGGGTCCACTGCCGTCAGCACCAAACAGGTCTTCAATTCCTGCTGCCCGGCGATGGCGGAAAATGGATAGACAATCTTGTGATACGCAGCGGTGGCGGTCTTCTTGTTTTTATCTGTTTTCATCGGCACGCGTTCTAAACCAAAGTCGACCCTAGGCTATGCTGTCAATTCCATTATGGCAATGGGCTGTCAGGCTGACTTGACAGAAATTCCCGGTAACGGTTTGATGCTAGGGCTGACACAAAATGAAAAAACCTGCAAAACGTGTGATGTTATTGGGTGCGACAGGCACAGTGGGACAAGCCACAGTCCGCGCTTTGGTGCAGCAAAACTATGAACTCGTGTGCTTTGGTCGTTCCAAGCCTGACCTCCAGGTGGACGCTACGTTTCGAGAGGGAGATGTAACCAACAACGAGTCGATACGCAATAATGGTTTCTGCGGCGAACAGTTTGATGTTCTGGTGTCTTGTCTCGCATCACGCAGTGGAGAACCAAAAGATGCTTGGGCGATTGACCACCAAGCCCATGTGGATGCGCTCGCTTGCGCGGTCGATGCTGGTGTCAAGCAAATGGTGCTTCTGTCCGCCATTTGCGTACAAAAGCCCAAGTTGCAGTTTCAATTTGCCAAGCTCGCCTTCGAGAAAAAGTTGAAGGAGTCCGGCATCGTTTATTCCATCGTCCGCCCCACAGCCTTGTTTAAATCTCTTTCAGGGCAGATTGACCGCGTCAAAAACGGGAAGCCATTTATGGTTTTTGGCAATGGTCAATTGACGGCTTGCAAGCCCATCAGTGACCGCGATCTTGCAAACTACTTGGTCCGATGCATCGCCGACGAGACACTGCACAATCGCATTCTGCCCATTGGCGGGCCAAGCGCTGCCATTACGCCTCAACAACAGGGTGAAGAACTCTTTGCACTGATCGGCAAGTCACCTCGTTTCACGCGTGTGCCGGTCGCAATGTTGGACGTCATCATCGGCGGTTTATCTGCACTTGGATTGGCCATTCCAGCGTGCGCCAGAAAAGCGGAACTTGCTCGAATTGGTCGGTATTATGCGACGGAATCCATGCTGGTCTTTGACCATGAAGCGAATCGTTATGACCAGGCAGCAACGCCTTCAACGGGAAGCGACACGCTTTTTGATTTTTACGCAGAAGCGATCGCCCATGACAAGCCAATTGATCGGGGTGAACATGCCGTGTTTTGAGGTTGACTTCAAACCTCACCAGCAAAATAGTGGTGCAATGCTTCGTTATTCTGAACAGCCAATCGGACGTGTCATTTTCGGAACCGGTGCTGCCCCATGAAAGATGGTGTGATCATTGGCATCGACGCCGGAACATCGGTTATAAAATCCGTTGCGTTCTCTGTTGATGGTACACAGCTGGCTGCGGCATCTATCCCCAACATCTACGCCACTTTACCCGATGGTGGCGCAGAACAAGACATGGCACGGACATGGGCCGATACAGCAGCCACACTGCGCCAGCTTTCGGACCAGGTCCCCAATCTCGCCACACGTGTCGTCGCCTTGGCCGTAACCGGTCAAGGTGACGGTATGTGGCTGATCGACAAGCAAGGAGAACCAGTCTCTCCAGCTTGGCTCTGGCTCGATGCACGCGCCGCTGCGATTGTCGAAGAATTCACAAACTCACCACACTACGACGATCATTATCGGCGCACCGGCACCGGCGTCAATGTGTGCCAGATGAGCGTGCAGTTGGCGTGGATGAACCGCCACAGACCAGAAGTGCTCGCAAAAGCAACTGACGCCTTCCATTGCCAGGATTGGATTTACTTTAACTTGACGGGTGATCGCCGCACCGATCCTTCGCAAGCCAATTTCACGTTCGGCAACTACAAGAGCCGTGAATATCAAATGGATATCCTGGATCAGCTCGGCGCTTCAGCAGCCAAACGTCTGGTCACACCCAGTGTTGATGGCACGGTTGAGTGTGGCCACCTGACTGAAGCTGTTGCAAGAGACACGGGGCTGAAAGCAGGTACGCCGGTTTGTTTGGGCTTTGTGGATGTGTTGTGCACAGGCCTGGGCGGTGGTTTGTTCGATCCCTCAGGCTTGTCAGGTTGCACCATCGTCGGTTCAACCGGAATGCATATGCGCCTGCAACCTGACGTCTCACAGGTAAAATTGAATACGGAAAGATCCGGATACACAATGGCTTTCCCTGCCCCCGGCATGGTGGCACAAATCCAATCCAATATGGCTTCAACACTCAACATTGACTGGTTGTTGGATCTTGCCCGCAATCTCTTGAGGGAACATGGTGTGGAATGTTCAAGAGCCGATGTGTTGAAAGGCTTGGATGAAAAGGTATTGGCGCGTGGACCTGCGAAATTGCTGTACCATCCCTACATTTCCAAAGCGGGAGAACGCGGGCCTTTCATGGAACCTGCGGCCCGCGCCATGTTCAACGGTCTCGACACAACGGCGGACTATTACGACATGATGCGCGCGGTGTTTGAAGGTCTGGCCTTTGCAGCGCGTGATTGTTACGCCGCCATGGGCGACATTCCGAATGAAGTTCGGATCACTGGCGGTGCCGCACGGTCAAAAGCGTTGCGGGTTATTCTTGCAAGTGCCCTCAACGCCAAAGTGCGGAGCGTGACAAGAGAGGAAGCAGGTGCCGCGGGAACGGCGATGATCGCTGCTGTTCAGCAGAAACTTTTCCGCGATATGACTGATTGCGCCCACACTTGGGTGGAGCCGCATTTTGGCAGCACAACTGAGGCAGAACCAGACTTGGTTCAAACCTATGAGGTAGCATTCCCGATATATGTCGAAGCGCGCAAAGCCATGCGCCCCGTGTGGCGCAGCCGCAGGGGAGTAGCGCCATGAGACGAAAAATTGCCATCATCGGAGATCACTTCATGCTTTCCACGATGTTCGAAGAAGCGCTCAATTACCGATGCAAGGAATTTGAGATCGACATCCGAAGCCACACTTTGCCATGGCCCGATCAACCCATGGAACACGGTTATGCTGTGGACGGTATGGAGGGCTTGAAAGAATACATGGGAAGCGCAGACGACGTCGTGCAGGCGACAGGCGACGCGGAAATTCTGGTCACGCATCTAGCACCACTCTCTGCTGCTATCATGGAACAATTGCCCGATCTGAAATTTGTTGCTGTTTCACGGGGTGGGCCTGTCAACATCAATATGCAAGCGGCACGCCAACACGGCATCATTGTCGTCAATACGCCGGGCCGCAACGCATCTGCAGTCGCTGAGTTTACTATTGGTGCCATACTTGCTGAAACCCGGAACATCACGAAAGGCCATGATGCACTGCGCAGGGGAGAATATCGTGGTGATCTCTATCGTGCGGACGTCACAGGCCGTGAGTTACACGAAATGACCGTTGGAGTCGTGGGCTATGGCGAAGTCGGTCGCAGGGTTATAAAATTTCTGAAAGCGTTTGGATGCCGCATACTGGTGAGCGACCCTTACGTCCAGTTATCAGCCGAAGACTTGCGCGACGGTGTGATTCAAACATCTTTCGAGAGTCTTTTGGCAGAAGCCGATGTGATAACCCTTCACGCCCGTGTGACGGCAGAAACCACGCACATGATCAATGAATCGACCCTGCGAAAGATGAAGCCGGACGCAACGCTGGTCAACACCGCACGCGGCCCGTTGGTTGACTACGAGGCGTTGACCACAGTGATGCAAGAAGGGCATTTGCGCGGTGCCATGCTCGAAACCTTTGGCATAGAACCAGTGCCTGCAGATTGGCCCCTGTTGAAACTGCCCAATGTCACGTTAACGCCGCACATCGCAGGAGCTTCGGTCCACACAGTGCGCTACGCCGCAAACCTTGCAGCTGAAGAGGTGCGGCGTTACCTTGCGGGCGAACCCAATATGAACCGTTGCTGAGACCTGACCTTGACCGACAAATCAATCATCGACCTGTTGGTCATCGGCGGCGGCATCAACGGCACCGGCATTGCCCGCGACGCCGTAGGGCGCGGCTTAAGTGTCGTTCTATGTGAGAAGGATGATCTCGCCCAAGGCACTTCATCGCGATCAGGCAAGCTGATCCACGGTGGTCTTCGATACTTGGAGTATTATGAATTTCGCTTGGTGCGGGAAGCCCTGATTGAACGGGAGGTTTTGCTCGCCTCTGCCCCGCATATCATCTGGCCCCTGCGTTTTGTCATTCCTCACTCGCCCGAACAACGTCCGGCATGGTTGGTGCGATTGGGTTTATTTCTTTATGACCACTTGGGCGGACGCAAACGCTTGCCGCCCTGCCGCACGCTGGACCTCTTGCATGATGCGGAGGGCAAAGCCATAAAACCCGAGTTTCGCAAAGCTTTCGAATATTCAGACTGCTGGGTTGATGACTCTCGCCTGGTCCTATTGAACGCGCTCGACGCCCATGAACGCGGCGCTCAAATCTTTACGCGCACAGCAGCAATTTCCGCCCGCCGTCACCAGGGCAATTGGGATGTTGTCCTGCGGTCCAGCGATGGCACAATTCGGAACGTGCGTGCCAAAGCAATCGCCAACGCGGCAGGTCCATGGGTTGAGCAGGTAATCAACGGCGTTGCGGGGTCCAACTCATCCCGAAAAGTCCGCCTGGTCAAAGGCAGTCATTTGATCGTCAAAAAATTCTGGAAGGGGCCCCACTCATTCGCGCTTCAGAACCACGACAAACGGGTGATTTTTGTCAATCCGTATCAGGATGGTTTGTGCCTCATCGGCACCACCGACCGACCTTATGAGGGTGCCCCGGAAAAAGTCCACATTGAGGACGACGAAGTTGATTACATGTTGGCGGCTGTTAACCGTTATACGAGAACCCAATTGCCGCGCACGGATGTGCTGCACTCCTATTCCGGTGTGCGGCCGCTGTATGACGACAATGCCGACAATCCTTCGGCTGTCACCCGTGATTATGTTTTTGAATTAGACGGCGACCCGCCGCTTCTCTCGGTTTTTGGCGGAAAGATCACCACCTACCGCAAACTGGCGGAGCATGCGTTGCAAAAATTGAAACCGTATTTCCCCGCAATGTCAGGGGACTGGACGGCTCAATCCATCTTGCCAGGAGGTGACATCCCGCATGGCGTCATCGCAACATACATTGAGCGCTTGCAGCAGAAATTTGTCTGGATGCCAAAGCCACTCATTGAACATTATGTGAAATTGTACGGCACGCGAACCGAAAAACTGCTTGGCAATGCAAGCGCTGTGAAAGACCTGGGCCAACATTTTGGCGGCACATTTTATGAGGCAGAAATATTATACCTGCGCGAAAATGAATGGGCGCGATCAGCAGAAGACATTCTGGAGAGACGCACCAAACACGGCTTGCAAATATCACAACAACAGCGACAAGAACTTGTGCGCTATTTAAATAGCGCGTTGCAAGATAACCCTTAGATTTGCAAAGTGTTCTTCAAAAAAGTCCGTGTGCTTTGCCCAATCCGTAGAGGAATGGAACGCCTTTTTGCAGCAGTTCTTGCCGATCTTTGGCAACAGGTCGCCAGACACACAGCGCACCTGCAATTTCCGGCGGCAGGGCGACAAAGCTTTCCACCACCAGCTTTCCCTTGAAATCTGATTCCGCCAAGGCACGATAAACATCGTTCCAATCAATCGTGCCAGTGCCTGGCACCCCCCGGTCGCTTTCTGACATATGCA
>JANOPL010000184.1:0-2549 GCA_031421835.1 Hyphomicrobiales bacterium
CCATTGGCCACGGCGAAGGCGCAATAGCCACCGTAGGCGGGTGCGTACTTCGCAGGCGATGCCTGAAACGCCTTCATATTTTCAGCTGAAGCAAAATACCATTTCGCGCCATTGTAACTGGCGGCAAATTTGGCGTCGCCCTTCTTGGGGCCGCCTTGGGTGTAGCTCACCACGTCATAACCGCCAGCGCCCACGCCTTTGATGATGCCGGTGTAAACAATCGGCTTGGCGGCAAGGGCAAGGTTTGGAAGGGCAATCAATGCTGTTGCAGCAAAAGCAGCTGCGAAAATTTGGCGGCGGTTCAAGAATTGGGTCATGGGGCGTTCTCCGTGTTGTGTCCGCTTGCTTACGCGGGGGACGCCGCACAGTCCAAACACAGCTTCGCGATCAGCGCGTGATGGTGAAGGCGTTGAATGGTCCTGCAATCAGCGCTAGGCTTTTCCGCATGACATATTTCCGCGCTTTGCTTTTGATGCTGCTCGTTCCGTTCCTTCTTATGCCAGCCGCACAGGCCGCTGATTGGGAGGGTGTTTTTGAAGGTACGATTGGCAAAGCCCAAGTTATCGTCGAGCTGAATGCCGGCGAAGAAAAGTCTGACTACAAGGGCGGCTACCGCGAGGGATCACGTTATAGTTACCTGCCGAAGCCGCGTGATATCAATCTCATATTAGATGAAGAAACTGATTCCCTCCGCTTCACGGAAACGCTGCGCCCGCACCGGATGTTTGCCGATGAAGAGGACAAAAAAATTACGGGCAAGTGGGAGATTAAAGTCGATGGCGAAAACGCCACGGGCACCTGGACGTCGCCCAAGGGCGATACAACACTTCCCGTTGACTTGATCCGCACAGCACTTCTGGAAAAGGATGATATGCCGCCAGACGACAACCTGTTGTCAGCCAGTTACGATGCGCTGTGGCTGGAAAGCATCAGCTTCTCGGATGCGGGCACAGCGAAGACCTTCGGGGCAGTTGAGGTTCGGCTTCTCAAGGATTCGGCGTTCGGCACAACGTATCCGATGATCGGCAACTTTCCCGACGGCAACCAGAAAGCCAGGATCAACACCATGCTGTTGAAGAAACATATGATGGCTGTTGTGAGCTACCGCAATTGCTTTAATGGCGTTTCCGTGGACTGGTCAGATTCTGAAACCGAACTGGTTTTGAATTTCGACATTACCTACGCCACTCCGTCACTTCTCAGCTATACCGAGTCCGGTTCGGTGTTTTGCGGTGGTGCCCACCCCAACAACTATGTGAGCCCCCAGAGTTTTGATCTCAACGTGCCATCACAAATGGGCGGTGGTATCGTCGACGATCTATCACCTGCAGGTTTTGGCCGCCTCTTGAAACTTGCCAACAAAACTGAACGCATTGCTTTTGAGCGCTTCGCCCTCGGGAAATGGAGAGACGCTGCGGCGAGAGACACCGAGATGGGAGCCGATTGCAGCACGGGTTGGATTGAAGAATCGGCAGACGGCGAAAAGAACTTCAGGCTGTCCTTCACCGCCAAAGGCTTAGCAGTGACGCGCACGGATTATCCGCATGTCGCATCGGTTTGCCTGTTCACCGACTTCAACCCGACAATCATTCCGTGGGCGGAGTTAAAGCCGTGGGTGAGGCCCGACCAAAGCCTGCTGACACTCGACTAGCTTTCTGCATGGGATTTCCCATATAAGGCCCGTCATGTCTTCCACCAGCCCAATCGCGTTTCGCAAAATGAACGGCCTCGGCAACGACTTTGTTGTCATTGATGCTCGTACGCGACCCATTTCGATTTCAGATGATCAAGCGCGTGCCATTGCTAACCGCACAACTGGTATTGGCTGCGATCAATTGATCGTCATGGAAAATTCGTCACTCGCTGATGTGAAGATGCGGATCTGGAATGCCGAGGGTGGCGAGGTTGAAAGTTGCGGCAATGCGTCCCGTTGCATCGCTGACATTGTAATGGACGAGAAGGGCGAGGATTCCGCCACAATTTACACCAAGGGTGGCTTTTTGGTGGGCACACGGGCTGGCAAGCTGCAAGTGACCATGGATATGGGAAAGCCCAAATTCAACTGGGATAAAATTCCACTGTCCGAGAAATTCGCCGACACGCGACATATCGAACTGCAAGTGGGGCCCATTGATGCACCGCTGATGCATTCGCCATCGGTTGTGAACGTGGGCAACCCCCATTGCATTTTCTGGGTCAAGGATTTGGATGTGGTGAACTTGGGGCGCGTTGGCCCGATGTTGGAGCACCATCCGTTGTTTCCCGAACGCGCCAACATTGAAATGGCGAAAGTTGTGGCGCGAAATCATGTCATTGTGAATGTGTGGGAACGTGGGGCTGGTTTGACCAAAGCCTGCGGCACGGCAGCTTGCGCCGTGATGGCGGCTGGCTTTCGTATCAAAATGATTGATCGTGCTGCACGTGTGACGTTGCCGGGTGGTGATCTCATGATGTCGATCAATGAAGAGACTGAACATGTGATCATGACCGGGCCTCTGGCATATGATTATGAAGGTGTCATCCCTGAGGGTCTTCTCACATGACGGGTC
>JANOPL010000185.1:0-13333 GCA_031421835.1 Hyphomicrobiales bacterium
TGTTTATCAGGCACCCCCTCCCCCTGCGGGTACTCCCCCATCGCTGACGCGACGAGGGAGAAAGACTTTCTCACTCGCGCCGAAGGCGTGGGGGAGTACGTCCCGGACTTGATCCGGGACGGGAGGGGGTGTTTGACCAGGGGCTCAATACGCAAAATCCCGGAACACGCGTGATACATCGCCGTTCCACGCCCCATGATACAGTTCCAGCAACTGATCCGCAGCGGTTTTGCCCGTGGCCACTGACTCGTCCAGTACATCGAGGAAGCCTGATTCCAGTTTGCCCTTGCAACCATGAAAGTCACGACTGTCCAATCCGGCTCTTGAAATTTTCAGCACGTCGCCGGCAATGTCGCCAACCGTCCGTCCACGGATGATTGCGTCAAAACCCTTGGCCGGAACAGCGTCGCGCAAGGCTTGGCGTTCTTCAGCGGTCCAGCTTTTTGCCACATCCCATGCGGCGTCGAGTGCTGATTGGTCATAAAGCAGCCCCACCCAAAACGCCGACAAGGCACACAAGCGCCGCCATGGGCCTGCATCAGACCCCCGCATTTCAAGATAGCTCTTCAAGCGCACTTCCGGAAAAATCGTCGTGAGGTGATCAGCCCAGTCCTTTATCGTTGGTTTTTCGCCGGGCAGTTGCGGCAGTTTTCCGTCGAGGAATTTTCGGAAAGACTCTCCAGCGCAATTTACGAACTTGCCGCCACGCATGACGAAATACATCGGCACATCGAGGGCGTAATCCATGTAGCGTTCGTAGCCCATGCCGTCTTCAAAAGCGAAAGGCAGCATGCCGGAGCGGGCTTTGTCGGTGTCGGTCCAGACGTGGCTGCGAAACGATTTATAGCCGTTGAGCTTGCCTTCCAAAAACGGCGAGTTGGCAAACAGTGCTGTTGCAACGGGTTGCAGTGCCACGGATGTGCGCAGCTTTTTCACCATGTCGGCTTCAGAGGCAAAGTCGAGGTTGACCTGCACCGTGCAGGTGCGGAACATCATGTCACGGCCCATGGTGCCCACGCGGTCCATGTATGGGGCCATGATGCCATAACGGCCCTTGGGCATGACCGGGGTTTCAGCCCTCGTCCACACCGGGCTTGCGCCCAAGCCGATGAAGCCAATGCCCAGCGCATCACCAATTTCGCGGACCTGCTGCAAGTGTTCATTCACCTCGGCGCAGGTGTCGTGGACGCATTCCAAGGGTGCGCCTGACAATTCAAACTGGCCGCCGGGTTCCAGCGAAATGTTGGCCATGCCTTTGGGGTCGGCCAGTGCGATGATGTGTTCGCCCTCATAAACACCATCCCACCCGAAACGGTCGCGTAAACCTTCGAGCAGTTTGCGAATGGAACGTGCGCCCTCATAGGGCACGGGTTCCAGTGTATCGGTGAGAAAGGCAAATTTTTCATGCTCGGTGCCAATGCGCCACTGCGACTTTGGCTTTTCACCCTTGGCGAAATAGCCAATCATTTGGGATTTTGATTCAATCGTCGCTTTGGCTTCCGCCGTATCAGGTGTTGGTCCGCTCAATTTCGCACGCTCTCGTTTCGTGAGGGCCATGTAAGCATGAACGTGAAGGGCGGCAAGTCACAAAATGTGATGTGTCCTATTACGGTTTATGACCAATCGCCGATGGTCGCCTGCACCACGGAGAGTGCTGCAATCGCCACCGTATCAGCCCGCATGATACGAGGGCCCAAGGAGATCGCGGTCACAAAGGCCAGGCTTTTCAAATGGGCACGTTCCTCGTTGGTGAACCCGCCCTCAGGACCAACGAGAACTGCAGCCGGTGGCGTGATATGTTTGAGGGCTTCAACCGGATTGGCAACACTTGCGGTTTCATCGCAATAGATCAGACGGCGCCGGAAGTCCCACTCTGCGAGGGCTTTTGCAAGTGAGATGGGCTCTAACACTTCAGGCACAAAAACCAGATTGCATTGTTCTGCGGCTTCAATGGCATTGGCCCTCATGCGATCCAAATTTACCCGCTCGGCTATCGTGCGCTGGGTGATGATGGGGCGTAAACGGCGCGCGCCCAGTTCGGTGGCTTTTTGCACCATGTAGTCGAGACGCGCATGTTTCAGCGGTGCAAACAGGTAGTCAATATCGGGCGGCGATTTTACCGCTGCAGTGGCGCGTTCCACCCGCACTTCGACGGATTTTTTGGTAACCGTGGTGATATAACACAACCACTCTCCATCCTGCGCGTTGAACAGGGTCACGGCATCTCCGCTCACCAGTCGCAACACATTGACCAGATAGTGGCCCTGCTCTTTTTCCAGCGCGAATTGCGCGCCATCAGACAGCGACGATTCAACATACAAGCGAGGTGTGGTTTTTGCCATGACGCTCGTGTAACACGCACCGCATGTTGGATTCCAGCGCTACTCATATTGCAGATGCACCGACCCGGAATTGGGTGGAGCGCATATTGCCCGGCGCAGCCCTGCCCTATGCGCAATTGATGCGGCTGGACCGACCCATCGGCTGGTGGTTGCTGCTGCTGCCCAGTTGGTGGGGGTTGGTGATGGGGCAGATCGGCATTGGAGGCGGGGTGCCTTCATTGTGGCACATGGTGTTGTTTTTGATCGGTGCCATCGTCATGCGCGGTGCGGGTTGTACCTTGAATGATATGGCCGATGTTGATTTTGATGCGCGGGTTGCCCGCACCAAAAACCGCCCCATCGCATCGGAGCGCATTTCGCGGAAACAGGCTTTTGTGTTTTTGGCCGCACAAGCGCTGGTTGGCCTCGTCATTCTCTTGCAGTTCAATTGGTTCACCGTAACGTTGGGCGCAGCGTCCTTGCTCATCGTTGCGATTTATCCCTTCATGAAGCGCATCACCCATTGGCCGCAATTGGTGTTGGGCCTTGCCTTCAACTGGGGAGCCTTGGTGGGGTGGAGTGCGACGCATGGTTCGCTCTCGCTGCCAGCTGTGCTGCTGTATGCTGGCGGCGTTTTCTGGACTCTCGCTTACGACACCATCTATGCCCATCAGGACAAAGAGGACGATGTGCTGATCGGTGTCAAATCAACGGCGCTTTTGTTTGGCGTGAACAGCAAGCCGTGGCTCACAGGTTTTTTTGGTGCGGCAGTTTTTTGTTTCGGTCTTGTGCTGTGGAGCGTTGGCGCTGGCCTTGCCGCTTACCTCGGTCTTGCTGCGTCTGCCGTTCATGCGCTTTGGCAATTACAATCATTTGATCACTCTCATTCGGCTCTGTGCTTGAAATTGTTCAAGTCCAACCGCACATTCGGACTTCTGTTTCTCACCGGACTTTTAGTGGATAGCCTCACACGATGACTCATGACCTCTTATCGATAACTTCTGACGTGGTTGCCATGGCCTTGAAAGCTGGGGCGACGTCAGCTGATGCGCTGGCAATTTCTTCCCGCTCGCAGGACGTGTCGCTGCGGCATGGTGTGATTGAAGAATTCGAACAATCAGAATCGCAGGATGTGGGGCTTCGGGTTTTTGTGGGCCAGTCCGCTGCTCTGATTGGCGGCAGTGTTTTGACGCGTGAGGGACTTCAGCGCCTCGTGGACCGCGCCATCGCCATGGCGAAGCTGGCTCCCCCTGATCCCTATGCGGGCATTGCTGCGCCTGAACAATTGGTTGTTGAAGTTGCAGATTTGGATCTGATTTCAGAAACTGAACTCAACATGGAACAACTGAAAGCCTTGGCTTTGCGTGCAGAAGAAGCAGCCCTCGGCATTAAAGGCGTGACCCGCAGCAATGGTGCATCTGCGAGTGCGTCACGCAGGCATGTGGCCATGGCTGCGTCGAATGGCTTTGCGAGGGGCTGGGAGCGGACGAGCTTCGGCACCAGCGCCTCGGTTGTTGCTGGCGAAGGTACTGCCATGGAGCGGGACTATGATGGCCATGGTGCCACGCATTTTGGGGATATGGACCAGCCTGAAAAAATTGGCACCACTGCAGGTGAGCGGGCTGTTGCCCGGTTGAACCCGCGCAAAATTGCCTCGCAAACTTGCCCTTTGATTTATGACCGGCGCGTGGCTTCGAGCCTGTTTGGGCATTTGCTGGGCGGCATTTCAGGTGCGGCGATTGCACGGGGCACCAGCTTTTTGAAAGAAGATATGGGGAAAGCTGTTTTTTCACCGCTTGTCACATTGGTCGAAGACCCCCACCGTCTGCGCGGGCCAGGATCGCGGCCGTTCGATGGCGAGGGTTTGCCGACTGTTCGACGTAACATCATCGACAAAGGCAAGCTTACAACCTGGATCATGGATTTGCGTTCGTCACGCCAATTGGGACTGGCCCCAACGGGACATGGTTCCCGTGGGCTCACATCACCACCCGGCGCATCACCATCGAACCTGCATGTGGAAGCTGGTGTGCGAAGCCCCGAAGACATGATGCGGGATATGGGAACGGGATTGTTGGTGACAGAATTCATCGGCTCCACCATCAACATGGTGACGGGTGATTATTCACGCGGGGCTTCCGGGTATTGGATTGAGGGTGGCGAAATCGCCTATCCGGTGAGCGGCATTACGGTGGCGGGAAATCTGCGGGATATGTTTGCAAATTTAGAGCCCGCGTCGGATTTGATTTTCCGTGGCGGCATGAATGTGCCGTCGTGCCACCTCGGCAACATGACGATTGCCGGACTTTAACATGGACGATTTATCGCTGCTGCTGGGCGTGTTGCGTGAAGCTGGCAATGTGGCCTTGGGCTTTCATGGCAAGAATCCAAAAGTGTGGAACAAGCCTGACGGCACTGTGGTTACTGAAGCCGACATTGCAGTTGATACGTTGCTCAAAACCACAATGGCGCGCGCGAGACCTGATGATGGATGGCTGTCGGAAGAATCGAAAGACACACCCGAACGCTTAAGCAAAAGCCGACTGTGGATCGCAGACCCCATTGATGGCACCCGCGCCTTTGCTGATGCCACGCGTTTCTGGGGCATTGGTGTAGCCCTCATTGAATATGGCGTGCCGATTGCAAGTGCCATTTACTGCCCGGTTGATGACGTGATGTACCATGCGGTCAAAGGTGGCGGTGCTTTTCGCAATGCCGTGCAGTTGACGTCACCTGAAAGTACTGGCCATGCGATCGTACCACGCAGTGCTGCAGCTCGCGTAGAGGCGACGGGGCTCGCAACGCAGATCAGTTCGAGTTGGCCGATGTTGTTACGCTTTGCATTGATTGCCGAGGGTCATAACCCCGCCGCAATTTCAATCGGCAACAAACAGGATTGGGATTTGGCGGCGGGCGTTTTGCTGGTCACGGAAAGTGGTGGTGTGGTGACGACGCAAAAAGGTGCGCCCATGCAATTCAACAAACCGGATCATCATCAGGCGGGTCTTGTTGCCGCGCAACGAAAATGGCACAAGCAGATTGTCACTGCAGTGGAGAATCTCTGACATGGCCAAAGCCGCCGTCCCAAAAGAACAACTTGTCCATCTCGTATTTGGTGGAGAGTTGACGGACGTCACCGACGTCACCTTCAAGGATTTGGCGAGTTTGGATGTTGTCGGCTTCTACCCGAATTACGAGTTGGCCCAAAAAGCTTGGGTGGCCAAGGCCCGTGAAACCATCGACAACGCGCAGATGCGGTATTTCATCGTGCATTTGCACCGCTTGCTGGATCCGACGGCAACATTGAAGTAGAGAAAGTAACTCCAACGTTTGTCATCACCGCACGCGTTGCGGTGATCCATTATGCTGAATGAGTGGAGCGTTGAACCTGCGCTTTACGCAGGTCGTTCGCACTCTCACTGCGGGTGTCATGGATTGCCGGAACATGTCCGGCAATGACAATTCTGGGAAAGGTTTAAGCGCTATCTCTGGAATCCAAAATCCGTCTTACGTCTTCGCAATCCAATTTCATTTGCGTCACCAATTCGTCTACTCCTTTGAAGGTCTTGTCACCGCGAACCACATCGACGAATGACACCATCAGGGTGCGGCCATAGAGGTCCAAGTCCTGGTCGAGCAGATAGACTTCCAGGAATGTGCGGTTGGTGTTGAAGGTCGGGCGGTCGCCGAAATAGGCAGCACCCATCCAAGGCGGCGTGGACTCTGGCGCTGCCGCATCGTGCACATCAACAGCATAAATGCCACGGAAAGGTTCGGCACCCGGTTCCAGAATGATATTTGCCGTCGGAAAGCCAATGGTGCGGCCGCGCTTGTCGCCATGGACGACCTCGCCCATGACCGTCCAGTTATAACCCAACTCCAGCGCTGCGGTTTTAACGTGCCCACGACGCAATGCCGAACGGATCGAGCTCGAGGAGAAGGGTGCGTTGCCGTCATCATCGGTCACCTGGTCCACGACTGTCACATCGAAGCCGTGTTGCAAGCCAAATGTTTTTAAAATATCGGGATTGCCTTTGCGGCCTTTGCCATAGTGAAAATCATAGCCTGTGACCACGTGGGATACGCCGAGTGCTTCGACCAAATTCGTCCAGACAAAATCTTCAGGCGAGGTATTGGCCAGATCAGCGTCAAATTTAACAACGTAGATAAAATCAACGCCAAGCTTGGCCGCAAGCCGTGCCTTCAGCGCAGGTGGTGTGAGGCGGAACACCGGTTCATGGGGCTTGAAAAAACTGCGGGGGTGCGGTTCGAACGTCAAAATGCCCAAGGCGACGCCACGCTCCAACGCCAATGTCTTGGCCATCGCCAAGAGAGCCTGGTGACCCCGGTGAAGACCGTCAAAATTCCCAATGGCCACCACGGCCCCGCGCAGCGCAGGGTCAATCCGTTCATGGTGTTGAAGAAGTTTCATCGCTGGTGGAATTGGCGGTGCGATTGTGACAAGTCAAGGGGTTTGGAGTCACGCCCAGTTCAGGTGATGAACAGCCAACACAATGTTGGCTGAAGGCACCAGTTGTTGAATGTGGGCTTTTTCTGATGCCATATCCTCCACGTGGTCACGCACGCCGCCTGACACGTAAACAACAGGGAAGCCCTGATTGGCCGCCCCCAGAATATCGGTTTCCGGGCCGTCCCCAATCGCCAAAACTTGAGACTTCGCCACCGCTGCGCCACGTACGGCAGCGGCTTTTGCCAAGGCCCTTTCATAGATGGGCGCATAGGGTTTACCCGCCATTTGCACTATGCCACCAATGTTCTGATAGGCTTCAGCCAATGCGCCTGCACAATACATCAGGCGATCACCCTTGCGGGCGATCTTGTCAGGGTTGGCGCAAATCATCGGCAAGTTGCGGGCCCGGAGCTGCGCCAGCAGGCCAACGTAGTCGTCTGGCGTTTCACGATCATCGTGATAGAGGCCCGTGCAGATTATGGCTCCGGCTTCTTCTTGCGATACGCGTTCGACTTTCAAACCCTCAAACAAGGATGAGTCGCGTTGCGGACCCAGGTGAAAAAGTTTACCCGTGGGTTCAGCCAACATCAAACTTTGCGTAACGTCTCCGGATGTGACCGCACCATCATAAGCATCCTTGCGCACGCCGATTTCGTCGAGTTGATGGGTCACACCTTTTTCGCTGCGGGGCGAATTTGATACCAGGATGACAGTGCCGCCGTGTTCGCGGTGTTTTGCCAGCACATCGACGGTTGCAGCGAAAGGACGTTCGCCATTGTGCACCACCCCCCAAATATCAACAAACCAAACGGGATAGCGCTTCGAAAAATCCTGCATCAGGTTCAATCACGCGGCTGCGGCTTGTGACGACGTCTCTTCCGTCGCGGTGCGCTTCAACTTGCGTGGCAGGGCGAAGGCTGGGCCGGAGGCAAAGCGTGCCGTGCGGGCCAAGCCCGGCACGTGGCGCGGATCGCCCACTTGCGACACAATCACTTGAATGCGAAGCGCCCGCGCCGACTGCACGAAACCCGGCAGACCCGCGGAAATTTGCGCCCCAACGCCAATCGACGACGCCGCAATGCTGACAAAGTGCACGTTCAATCGGCTCAACGCCGCCAAGTCCACGCCGGAGATTGAAGCTTGTGAGAGACTGAGGTTCACGCCGGCACGGGCCAAAGTGGCCAAACCTTCAAGGCTGGTTTCATGCAGGCTGGCCAATGTGGCGTGTGCTAGATCGAGTACGACGCCTTGGGCCTGACCAGGCGCTGCCCGCAGCAAGGCAACGATGTGTTGCACGGCTTCCGGATTGGCCAGTGTCGTTGCACCCACCGGCACAAAGATCGAAAGATTTGGGTCGCGTTGGCGCAACTGCTCCAGCAGCTCCAATGTTTGCCCCACCACATGCACATCCAAACTGTCGCGCAGGCCCATGCGGTCAGCGTGGTGCACAAACACTTCGTGCTCGACATCCTTGCCCTGCTCATTGGTCATCCCCAACATCATACGATAATGCGCGGTGTTCGAGGTGTAGAGGTCGACGATAGGCTCCAACGACAGGTTCAATGCTTCGGCCAAACCGGACTGGGCAAACGTTGGTGCTGCGGTGGGGGCCTCAAGAACGGGCTCAGGCTCAGGCTCGGCCGGTTGATCAGTCACCTGTGCCATCCATTCCTGTTCGCGTGCCATTGCATTTTTCAAGGCGGACTGATTGGCCTGCGACGTCAGGCTGGATTGAATATCGCGCTGCGTATCCAAAATCGAGCGCAGGTTTTCAGCTACTGACGCATGGCCTTCGCGCAACGACGCGAGGCTTTCAGAAAGACTTTTGTTGAGACCAGATGTTTCGGTGCGAAATTGTTCAACGTTGCGGGCAAGGTTGATATTTTCGGAACTGAGGCGGCGGGTTTCATTGGAAATGCGATTGATTGACTGCGATATTTCGAAGTGGCTTTCAGCAACCTTGGTCACATTGCCCTGCCCCAAGTGGCTGCGCATCAACCCCACGATTTGAGCAAGTGCCAATGCGATAACGGCCGTCGACATCAAGGTTACTGTGGTGCTGCCTGAGCCCAATGAATAGGCTGCTATGCTCATGGCAATGCCAACCAGCAGTGCCACGCCTAAAAGCCACGGCCAATCTTTGCCCAAACCGCTATCCCCTCTGTCCGCCCCGACGAATCAACAAGGCCAGAGACTACGCTGTCTCTGGCCATTAGTGAATCCCGACGGCCAAGTTTTCCAGCGTCGATTGAGGTTAGAGTTTCTCCACCGATTCCAACACTTTTGGCAGCTTGTCATGGAAAATCTCGTTGATCTCGGCTTGCGTGATGATCAACGGCGGTGACAGGGCAATTGTGTCGCCGGTGATCCGCACCAACAGGCCAAAGTCATGGAAAGCGTTTTCCATGGATTTGTAGGATCGAAGCCCCGGCTTGCCCGGAACGGGCTTCAAATCGATGCCAGCGACCAGGCCGATGGTGCGAATGTCTTCAACCAGCGGATGGCCTTTCAGCGAATGCGCCGCATCTGCAAAAGGCTTTTCCATTTTCTGTGCATTGGCGAAAATGTTCTCATCGCGGTAGAGGTCGAGTGTAGCAACACCTGCAGCGGCGGCCATGGGATGGCCGGTGTAGGTGTAGCCGTGGAACAGTTCGATGACATGGTCTTGCGCGTTCATGAAGGCATCATAAATGCCCTTCCGCACCATCACGCCACCCAGCGGCACGGTGCCGGAGGTCACACCTTTGGCGAAAGTGATCATATCAGGCACCACACCGAAGCGTTCCGCCGCGAAAGACGTGCCCAAGCGGCCAAAGCCGGTGATGACTTCGTCGAATATTAAAAGGATCCCATGGGTGTCGCAAATCTCGCGCAACTTTTTGAGATAACCTTTGGGTGGCGGTAATACGCCGGTTGAACCTGCCATGGGTTCGACAATCACCGCGGCGATGTTTGAACCGTCGTGCAAGACTACAAGTTTTTCCAGCTCATTGGCCAAGTGGCCGCCCCACTCAGGTTCACCGCGGCTGAAGGCCTGTTCCTGACGATTGTAAGTGTGGGGCAAGTGGTCAACGCCGCCCAGAGCGTTGCCGAAGAATTTGCGGTTGGCCACCATGCCGCCCACGGAAATACCTCCGAAATTGACGCCGTGATAGCCGCGTTCACGACCAATCAGCCGCGTGCGCGTGCCCTGGCCTTTCGCGCGGTGATAGGCGATGGCGATTTTGAGGGCGGAGTCAGCGGCTTCCGAACCGGAGTTGCAGAAGAAGGCGTAATCCAAATCACCGGGCGCCATGGTTGACAGGCGCGAGGCCAGTTCGAACACCTTGGGGTGGCCGAATTGGAACGTGGGCGCGAAGTCCAGCTCCTCAGCGGATTTTTGAATGGCCTTCACAATCGGCTCTCGGCAGTGACCGGCATTGCAGCACCAGAGGCCAGCGGAGCCATCGAGGATGGGCTTTCCCTGCATGTCGAAGTAGTGCATGTCCTTGGCGCGAGCAATCATACGGGGGCGCTGCTTGAAGGCGCGGTTGGGTGTAAAACCCATCCAGAAGGGTTCGAGATTGTTGGGTGACGGTTCCCACTGGCTCGGGGGGGTCGGCTTGTTCATGGACAAAACTCCTGCTGATTTCTCTAATCATAGCAGATAGAACAGCTAATTTGAAACAAGCCAATCCCATTGTTTTCGACAATCCAGTTTGCAACGGCTGGAATCGAAAAACTTCTCAAAAGTTTGAAATTTGAACCCTTGCTGATGAAGGCAGAATAAAATGACGCTCTCACTGGATACAACCTCGCGCGTCATGTGGCTGGCGAACATACGTTCTGTGCCCTATCGTGAACGCATAGAAGCGACCGCTCGCGCCGGCTACGGATGCATCAGTACATCTCCCCGCGACTATGAAGCGACACGCGCCTCGGGTCTCTCGGACGCAGATATTCGCGCCATCGCCGCCGACAATGGCGTCAAGCTATCCTACCTTGACCCTTTTGCGACTTGGGTGCCTGAAGGCATTTCACCTGATGAAGAATCGTGGATCGTCCCTTACCTCGATACGTCGCCGGATGACATGTTTCGGATTGCCGAAGCGCTCAACGTTGATCGGCTGCATTTTGTCGGTGCCTACAAGGCAGGCCGCTATTCAACGGCTGAACTCACCGAACATTTCGCCCGCATGTGTGACAGGGCCGCCCAATCGGGACTGAAGTGCCTCATTGAAGGAATTGCCATGTGGGGGCTGAGCAGGATGGACGAAGCGTGGGACATTATCAAAAACGCTGGCCGCGCCAATACAGGAATCATCTTTGATACGTGGCATTACACGCGTGTTGGGCGCTCTGATGAATTGTTTGCCGAAATTCCACCCGGCACATTTGATACCATTCAAATCGCTGACGGTACGCTTACTTGTCCTGAGGGACGTTCTGTTGCTCAGGATTGTCTCTTCCACCGCTTGCCGATTGGTGAAGGTGAAATTCCCAATCTCGAAATTCTAAAGCTGTTGCATGCTCACGGTCATATCACCAGCGTAGGGCCGGAAATATTTTCTGCCGTAAACGACAGTATTGGAACGGGGAATGGAATTTGTGCGCGTGTGACGCCGGGATTTGAAAGGATGTTGCAGCACCTTTGACTTGAAGCGTGCTGTCGCCATCATGGCACCACAATGTTTGTCAGAATTGCGGGTTCGAAGCGCGGGGGCGCTTTTGGAAAGTTTGAGAAACTATCATGACATCTCTGTCTCGTATTCTGGCTGGTGGCCTGATTGGCCTTGGCGTGGCGGCTGGCGGCTATGTGGCAGGCGAAAGCCTGGTTAAAAGCCGTTTGGGTTATCGCGTCGTCACGGTGAAAGGTTTGTCGGAACGGGAAGTCAAAGCCAACCTTGGGTTCTGGCCCATTCGCTTTGTGGCCACAGGTGCCACGCTGGAAGAAGCGCGTGTGAAACTTGAGACATCCGAAAAGTCGGTCAAAGACTTTTTGGTGAAAGGCGGTTTTACCGATGCCGATATGCAGGTGCAGAACATCCAGGTGGAAGACCGCATTGCTGGTTACAACGCGCAAGGCACGCCTGAGGAAAGCCGTTTTGTGTTGACGGAAGATTTGCTGGTGCGCTCTGCTGATGTCGACAAGCTTTTAGCGTCCGCCAAAATGATTGGTGACCTGTTGAAATCCGGCGTGGTGTTTTCAGCTGATGCCTATAACGCCGGACCGTCGTTCATTTTCACCAACGTCAATGATCTCAAAGGTGAAATGCTGACAGAAGCCACCAAACGCGCCCGCGAAGCAGCCGATAAATTTGCCACCGAGTCCGGTGCCAATGTCGGCGACATTCAAAGTGCGAACCAAGGCATCATCGAAATCACACCCGCAATCGAAATTCCGAACGACAGGCCTGAGAAGCAGGTGAACAAGAAGGTGCGCGTGGTGACGACGATTACGTATTTCTTGAGGGGGTGATATCTCTCACCTCACAGACATTTGTCATCACCGCACTCGTTGCGGTGATCCATCGTTCTCCAGGAGTGGAGAGCAACACGTGCGCTTCGCGCACGAAACTGGCACGTTGACTGCGCGTGCCATGGATTGCCGGAACAAGTCCGGCAATGACAGTTCTTCGTCTACCTTTGCCGCAGCACCCGTTCCTGCTCCCAGTCCACATCAACCGTGAGCGGCAGCGCCAACAGGTGTTGCACCAGCGCTCGACTTATCCCCATGTCGCTGAGCAGATAGTCATTCAGCTTCAATAAACCAGCCAGTTCGCGGTGGTGTTTCCAGTTGCGGACCACGCGCTTTGCTGTCGCCACCAAACCGAAGTCTTGGCGGGATTGTGCTTGGCTGAGGATGTAGTCACGCATTTTCAACTCCATTGTATCGATTGTATTAGTATGTAAACAGCGAAATTCCGCTTGATTGTGATCTGATTGTTACGTAGCGTGCCTCTCGTATGCATACAATCGGATTATTGTTACCATGACAATTTGGCAGCCTGACCTCGACCGTCGCCAGCCCTTGTACCTCGCCATTGCGGACGCAATGCTGCGGGATGTGGAAGGTGGTGTGTTGCGCGAAGGCACGCGGTTGCCGCCGCAGCGGGATTTGGCCTGGAAGTTGGGCGTTACGCTGGGCACGGTCACGCGCGGCTACAAAGAGGCCGAACGGCGCGGTCTGCTGGAAGGCGAGGTCGGTCGTGGCAGTTACATTCGCAAGCGGCCGCAGATGGCCGCTCTTGCAACGCCAGCCTTCGAAACCGACGGGACGATTGATTTGTCCCACGCCATTCCACCCCCCATCGTCAAGCCGGAAGAACTCGACCAGGCCATGCAGTCGGTGATGCGGGATCCGCGGCGGTTAGACTTGCTCGACTATGCGCCTGCCGAGGGCTTTCACATGCATCGCGCCATGGCGGTGCAGTGGTTGAAGCGGAGCGGCATTGTTACAACTGAAAACAGCGTGGTGATTTCGGCTGGCGCGCATTTGGGCTTGATCACCGTGCTCGAAGCCATTGGCGAAGGCCAGGCGGGCGTGATGGCCGAGTGCACC